>NZ_NHBI01000064.1:5086-16079 GCF_002167505.1 Sulfitobacter sp. TMED3
GCCGGACGGGACGGAATATGACGCACCTCTCGAACACATTGTTGAGGGTGACAGGTTGCGGGTACGCCCCGGCGACAGCATACCCGTCGATGCCGAGGTCCTCGAAGGGCATTCATCTATCGACGAAAGTATGATCACCGGAGAGCCGTTGCCGGTCGAGAAAACACAAGGCGACCGGGTCACAGGCGGCACGATCAACAAGAACGGCACATTGGCGATCCGGGCCACACAGGTCGGTGCGGACACGGTCCTGTCCCAGATCGTGGACATGGTGGCAGGTGCAAAGCGGTCGCGCGCGCCGATTCAGGGTCTGGCGGACCGGGTATCGTCCGTCTTTGTTCCGACGGTTGTCGTCATTGCGATCATATCCTTCGTTGTCTGGCTGTTCTTAGGGCCCGATCCCGCGCTCGCCTTCGCTGTTACTGCAGCCGTATCCGTTCTTATCATTGCTTGCCCCTGTGCCTTGGGCCTTGCGACGCCCATTTCGATCACAACGGCGGCGGGCCGCGGGGCACAGGCTGGCGTTCTGATCAAAGACGCCGAAGCACTGGAACGCATGGCGCGTGTCGATACCGTCATCGTTGACAAGACCGGAACACTCACCGAAGGGCGCCCCAAGCTGACAGACGTGGTGCCCACGGGGGACAAGGCTGAAAATGACCTGCTGACAATGGCTGCGGCCCTCGAACGGGGCTCCGAACATCCGCTGGCCGAAGCAATAGTCGAGGGTGCGCTGGCACGGGGGCTGACGCTTCCGAACGCAACGGAATTCGAAGCCGTGACTGGCAAGGGCGTGAAAGGCATGGTCGATGGCCAGGTCGTGGCACTTGGGAATCCCGCCATGATGGCAGAGATCAACGTTGACGCTTCGATTGCGGAATTTGCTGCGGACGACCTTCGTGAATCTGGAAAGACAGCAATGCTTGTGGCGATAGATGGCACTTTTGCCGGCATTGTCGCTGTTGCCGATCCCATCAAGGAGTCCACGGCAGACGCCATCGATGACCTTCATCGCCTCGGTCTCAGGGTCATAATGGCAACCGGTGACAATCAGAAAACCGCCGAAGCCGTCGCCGCAAAGCTGGGTATTGATGAAGTCCACGCAGGCGTCTTGCCCGAAGACAAGAAGGCATTGGTGGACTCCCTCAGACAAGAAGGGGCCCGGATCGCCATGGCAGGAGACGGCGTGAACGATGCCCCTGCCCTGGCGGCGGCTGATGTGGGCATTGCGATGGGCACCGGTGCCGACGTTGCCGTGGAAAGCGCAGGCATCACCCTTCTGGGTGGTGATCTTGTCGGCATCGTGCGTGCGCGCCGATTGGCAAAGGCAACGGTGCGAAACATCAAGCAGAACCTGTTTTTTGCCTTCGCCTACAATACCGCAGGTGTGCCCATCGCGGCTGGTATTCTCTACCCGTTTTTCGGCCTTCTTCTGTCGCCGATGATCGCCGCCGCCGCGATGAGCCTGTCTTCGGTCTCCGTCATTAGCAATGCACTGCGGCTGCGACGGGTACGGCTTTAGTCGCAAACTAAGGAGATAGATGATGGCAGGCGGACATCAGGGGCATATGCCGTCCGGCGGCAAGGGGCTGGCGATATCAGCCTAGTTGACCGGCATCTATTTTGTGATTGAACTGGCGATTGGCCTATGGACAGGGTCAATCGCGGTCATCTCCGACGCGTTCCATACCTTTTCGGCCGTGGGCGGTGTGCTGGTCGCCATTGTCGCGGCGCGTATGGCGTTGCGTCCGGCGGATGAAGAGCGGAGCTTTGGCTGGGCGCGCGCCGAAATCATCGGCGCCCTTGTGAATGGCGGCTTCTTGCTGGCCATGGCGGTTGTTGTCATCGCGATGGCTGCCATGCGCATGTCTGCGCCAATTGATCTTCCAACGGGTCCGATGCTGATTGCGGCTGCCGGGGGGCTCTTTACGGAGTTCATTTCGCTTGCGCTGATCTGGAAGCAAAGCAAGGGAGATCTGAACACGAAGGGAGCGTTCTGGCATATCATCCAGACCTTTGTTGGCAGTCTGTTGATCATCGTGACCGCCCTCGCAATCGAATTCACCGGGTTTCTGCTGATCGACCCGCTGCTTGGCATGGCGTTCGGGTTTGTCCTGCTATGGGCGAGCTGGGGATTGCTGAAAGAAGCGGCGCATCTTTTGATGGAAGGCACGCCTCCCGAAGTGAGTCTGCCTGAAATCAAACGTACCCTTGAAGAACTGCACGAGGTTTCCGATGTTCACCATATTCATGCCTGGGCGCTGACAAGTGGCAAGCATGTCTTCTCCGCGCATCTGCGTGTCACAGATCAAGAAGAGGTCCTGCAAACCGCCTAAGACATGCTGCGTAAGGACTTCGGGTTCTTTTTCGCAACCCTGCAGATCGAAACACGGTGCTTCGACGAAAGCGGCGCTGAGGCAATCGACCTTTCAGCGGCGAGCAGTAAGACAGGGCATAACGGCGATCTTTGAAAACAGGTCATCGTCGCGGGCAGCAATTCTCATTGTTATCGGGCAAGCGAAATACCCGCCAAGCTTTGCTACCGCACCTTTTGTTATCTCGAACCGGGCATGGTCCGGCTGATCCATTCAGGGGCGCAAATGATACGTTCCCCGGGTCGGATTTGCGATCCGGCCATCATTCACAAGCTTTCGCAAGGCCCGATAGGTGGCCTCGTGCGAAAGGTGCAGCGCGCTGGCAAAATCGACAACGGAGCTTTCAAGCAGGCCCGCCACCATACCGGCATAGACCCGTTCTTCTGCGCGGCGGATGCCTACGATCTCAAGCGCCTGACGTTGCGCTTGTATCTGCTGTGCCGCTTGCCGCGCATAGGCGCGTGCAAAATCCGGATCTGCAAAGGCAGACAAGACCGCCGCTTTGTCGATCTGTACAAACGCCCCAGCCTCCGCCACGACCGCATCGCAGTGGTATCTATCCGAAAACACCGATGCTTCGGCAAGGCTCATCCCGGGCTCGGCACGGTAGATGATAAATCGTTCGCCATCCGGGCCGACACGCTCAAGATGAACGCGCCCGCACTTAACAACATAAAGGCCGCAGGTCCGCGCGCCCTGACGAAAGACCGTATCCCCTGCGGCCCTCGTCAGCGGACGCAAGGCGGAGGGCGGTATGAGATTATAGGGTTCAGGCATCATATGATCCAAATCATATTTCAGGGTCCGATCAGGTACTAGGCTGAATCCGAATACACTCAGGAAAGGCTGGTCCATGCGACTGATACCCGTTCTCTTCGCTGTCTTGCTTGCGACACCCGTTACGCCGCAACAAATGCATTCATCCATGGGTCACGCGTCCGACGCCCCAGGAAACCGGCCAGTCCGCCTTCGCCGCATTGGCCGAAATAGTTGTGCTGCTCCAGGCCGATCCCGAAACCGATTGGGGCGCCGTCAATATCGACAAACTGAGGGACCATCTGGTCGATATGGACCTTTTGACACGAAAGGCAGAGGTCACCCGCATTCTGCGGCCCGACGGGGCACGGTTCGAAGTGCGTGGCAGCCCGCGTGTCCTGTCGGCCATCAACACAATGGTTCCCGCCCATGCACCGTTCCTTGCCGGTGAAACAGGCTGGAGTGTTGCGTCAGAAGAAATGGAGGATGGTGTCGCACTGATCGTGGGTGGCGATGGTGAACAAATACAGGGCCTTGGTTTCTTTGGTCTGATGACAATCGGTGTACATCATCAAGAGCACCATCTGATGATTGCGAAAGGACGCAAGCCGCATCATTGAGCACGCGCCCAAGGCTCATATGCGGACCCAGGCCGCAATGGTCACTTCGCCAACACTACGCTCGGATATTCACAAAGAATCTGATGTCGACACCAGATCCGCAGAATTAACCGTCACACGCCTGCGGGACCATACGATCAGGGCCGCGCCAAGGATAATCATCGGCAACGACAGCAGTTGGCCCATTGTCAGCCCATAGCCCGCCCAATGAACCGCATGTCCAATCGGGTTGTCCTGCGTGACGAACTGCATATCAGGCTGCCGGAAGAACTCGACAAGGAACCTTGCGCTTCCGTATCCCGCCAGGAACAGGCCAGTAAGGCTTCCGGGAAAGCGCAGCCAACCGCGTTTCCAGGCCAGAAAGATCAGGACCGAGCCAAGCAGGATACCCTCCAGAAGAGCCTCATAAAGCTGGGACGGATGGCGGCCACACAGGCCCACGACGCCCGCACAGGACTGGGCCGCCTCGCCGGGGAATGCCACCGCCCAGGGCACATCGGTCGGACGGCCCCAAAGCTCGTTATTGGTGAAGTTGGCCAGCCGACCGAGGAAAAGACCCGGTGGTGTTGCAACAGCGAGCAGATCCGCCGTTGATAGAACGGGTGCGCCGTTGCGATAGCAAAAAAGCAAGGTGGCCACGACCACGCCGAAAAAGCCGCCATGAAATGACATACCACCCTGCCAGACCATGAAGATTTCGACGGGGTTCTGAAAATAGTACTGAGGTTGATAGAAAAGCACGAACCCCAGCCTGCCCCCCACGATCACGCCCAGAATGATCCATGTCAGCAGGTCTTCCAGTTGCTTGGGTTGCAGCGGCGGCGCCCCGGCCCCCCAGACTGACGAAGAGCGGACCAATGCGACACAGATGCGCCAGCCGATAAGGAGGCCAACAATATAGGCCAGCGCATACCAACGCAGGGCAAAGCGGAACGATCCGATATCAACGGCAAAAATCTCTGTTCCGATGTCAGGAAATTGGATAATCGAAGTCAGCATTCTTTGTTACCTTTGCCTGTTTCACACAAGGCCACATTTTGTTTCCCGCAACGGACGTTGGCGCGTTCAACCCTGTTGTCCCCAGCCCAAAGCGCTGTGGTGAATGTGCCATCCTTGCGTGCGGGAGTCGGTTCCGTTGAACCAGAGATGACGCACATCGGCACCCGCGTCCATGTGTTCAGGCGCTTGTATCCCATGAGTTTTGTACTTGTTTGTAACGGTTGGAAGCTCCGCCGCCTACTGGATCCGTCCGTCGCGGGAAATCAGCCGATCAAGGTCGCGCTCCATGATCTGAATTCGCTCCCGCGTCCTGCAACGACCATTGCGCAACCACATCTATGATCACGGATATGTTCATTGAAGTTGCGCGCGCCCGGCACAATTCAACGGATCATGACGGCACATAATGGTGATAACCGGGATCAAAGCAGGACCAGCGGCATCGCAAAAGGAGTTCAGATGTTTATACGGTCCCTCGCAGCGACACTTTTCATCGCTTTTGTTGCATTAGCTGCAAACGCCCCGCCCCTCTATGCGCAAGGAAAGACAATTCCATTCGATGGAAGCTGGAAAGAACAGGGCCTCTTGCGGCTCTTTTCGAACGAGTACGGCCTGCAAGGTCGGCGGCTGGACGTGATTTCCGATGGCACGGTTTCGGTTCTCTGGCGTCCGGTCAGCGCAGCCCTTGGCACCGCAAAGGCAGCAATGTGGGAATGGTCCGTCACGCAGGGTGTTAAGGGAACCGACCTCACACGGCGCGGCGGCGATGATCGCAATCTTGCTTTGTACTTCATATTCGTCGATCCGCAGACCGCAAGCACGCTTGGCCGAACAACGGCGCGCAAATTGCTGCGTGATCCCAATACGCGGGCGCTGGTTTATGTCTGGGGTGGCAATCATGCGAAAGGCGCATTGCTGAACAGCCCCTACTCGACGGGTCTCAAATCGAAAATTCTGCAAACGGCGCAAACCGGCAACTTCACCGAGAATGTGAACCTGGATCGCGATTTCGTGCGTGCGTTCGGGGACATGCCAAAGGTTCTGGTCGGTCTTGCGGTGACAGCCGACAGCGATGATACCGACGGAAAGATCCTTGCGGCCATTCAGGACCTGCAGATACGTTAGGTGCTCTCCGGTATTCCGCCAAACCTGGGCGCCGATCTGCAATGTATCAATATATCTCGCCGGGACGCCCTTCCGCAACGGTGGGGGATGTGGGTTGCAGGCCCCAGAAACGGAATACACGGAAACCCATGCTTAAGCGTCTTCAGATGATGGTTGCGCTTGGCGCAGCCACGCTCCCCCTGCCCCTGAGTGCGGCTTCGGTGCCTGTCACCCTGACGCCCGGCCTTCACCCGGATCGGGTCGCGGGACATTGCAATGCTTGGATTCAATGGCACCTGTCCCGGCCCCGAAATCAGACAGCGCCAGAACGATATTCTGCGGGCGCGGGTGGAAAACGGGCTGGAGGACGGGACCCTCGTACACTGGCATGGCATTCGGTTGCCCAACGCGATGGACGGCGTAAACGTGCTGACACAGGATGTCATCATCCCGAATGAGGGTTACGAGTACCGGTTTCCGGTTTCCGGTTCCCGATGCCGGAACCTACTGGTATCACTCCCACTACCTTTCCTACGAACAGGTCGCCCGCGGACTGTTCGGCCCCTGATCGTCGAAGAACCTGCCCCGCCAGACGTGGATCAGGACATCACGGCCATCCTCTTCGACATTCGGCTTGATGACACCGGCCAGTTCGACATGGAATTCGACCGCGCTGATTTCATAACAGCAGGTAGGCTGGGGAACTTGATGACCACCTTCCTGTCGTCTGAGCAGGCGCGGCTGGGGGATCACATCCGGTTGCGTCTGATCAATCCGACACCGGATCGCATTTTCGAGATACGTATCGACGGGCTGACGGGCTTTTGTGTGGCCTATGACGGGATGCCGCTGCCCGAGCTGGTTTCGCTGGGCAATCTAAAACTCGCACCGGCGCAGCGCATCGACATCATCGCGGATGTGACGGGTGATGTGATCCTAAGAGAAACCGTGCCTTCGGGTGGCGAGGAACTGGGGGGCATTATGTTGAACGGTCAGCGACAAATCCGGTCTGCGCCGATAGCTCCCCTCCCCGCGAACCTCGTGCCCGCGCCCGGAGAGATCACGCAAACGGCAGATCTCTTCATGCAAGGCGGTGCCGGGGACGGCGCGCACGGCGGGTTCGGGGGCTGGGCCTTCAACGACGTGAGCGGTCTGCCGAACAAACCGCTGATTTCGGCAAGACGTGGTGAAGCAGTGCAGGTGCGGATGGTGAACGACACTGCTTTTCCGCACGGTATCCACCTGCATGGCCACCATTTCTGGGAAACCGATCAGAATGGTGCGCGAACCCACCTTCGCGACACGACCCTCGTAGCGCCGGGCGAGGCGATGACGATTGTGTGCGTACTCGACAATCCCGGCGCGTGGATGCTGCACTGCCATATGCTGAGCCATCAGGCTGATGGCATGGCGACCTGGATGCAAGTCAGCTGAGGTCGGAGCGGTGGTTGCGCCAA
The DNA here is from genome assembly GCF_002167505.1 of Sulfitobacter sp. TMED3. Taxonomy (NCBI): domain Bacteria; kingdom Pseudomonadati; phylum Pseudomonadota; class Alphaproteobacteria; order Rhodobacterales; family Roseobacteraceae; genus Sulfitobacter; species Sulfitobacter sp. TMED3. The sequence continues at coordinate 12,398 of NZ_NHBI01000064.1, forward strand.
CCGTTGACGCGAAGCTGTGCCACAACGGGATATCGCTCTTAACAACAAGCACAGGCCCGTCATACAAAAGTTTACATGGCACTCGCCAAAATTTGCCTATGCTCAGGTTGTGAATGACGCTGGTCTGATAATCGGAAAGGTGCGCAATGCCATCAAAAATCCATTCTGGCGTGATTGTGGCCCATCTGTTCATGGGCATGACGGCGGGCATGGTCCTTGCCGAGCCATTGGAGTTCGCCGACCTAGACCCACCGGTCGGGAACAATGCGCAGGAACCCACCCTGTTCGCACTGCAGGATGATCGGGTCCTGCTGGGTTGGACCGAACCACACCCTGCCGGGTTTGCGGTAAAATTGTCGGTCCTTGAAGACGCAGAATGGAGCGCGGCCCGCACTGTTACCGTGTCCGACGAACTCTTCGTGAACTGGGCCGATTTTCCGTCCGTTGTTGCGCTTGATGACGGTACCTTTGCGGCTCACTGGCTGTGGGAAAATTCCAAAAACGACTATGCCTATGACGTCAAGATCTCTCTTTCGCCGGATGAGGGCCTGACATGGAGCGCACCGATAACGCCACATGATGATCGGTCGGTTAGCCAACACGGTTTTGTCACGCTCCAGCCGCTCGAAGACGGTTCCTTGATGTCTGTCTGGCTTGACGGACGCGCATATGACAAGCCGCTTTTCACCAGCGCAGCCAGCAACTACCCGGATGCAATGCAGTTGCGCGCAACCCGGATCACGCCCGAAGGTACGCGAACCGATGATGTTCTTGTCGATGCGCAGACCTGTTCATGCTGCCAGACGTCCGCCGCATCGCTGGACGATGGCACCGTCCTTGTCGCATACCGCGACAGAACAGATGCGGAAATCAGGGATATATCTGTCGTAAGACACCAAGGCGGCATGTGGTCAGAACCAACAAACGTCCACAATGACGGCTGGGAAATCTCCGGCTGCCCGGTCAATGGCCCCGCCATCGCGACCGCCGGTCAAACAGCCGCCGTGGCCTGGTTCACGGCTGCAAATGACAAGCCGGAAGTCAAGGTTGCGTTCTCTTCCGATGGTGGCAGAAATTTTGGCGATCCGGCGAAAGTCAGCCTCGGGATTCCCGCCGGTCGGGTCGATATTCTCATGCTGGACCCTCAGACTGCGTTCGTGACGTGGGTCGAATGGGCAAATGAGAGCGAGGTGATCCTTGCTTGCCAGATCACAACCGGTCAGCAGTGTAAGGACCTGCAACTGATTGCGCGAAACAACGGCGCAGGTTCGGTCAACTTCCCGCGCACGGCGCGAACGAATGAAGGGGTTTACCTGTCGTGGACACAGCCCAGCAACTCGGATGATCCGGAACCGAGTTCGACTATACGCACGGTTTTCGCTTCCTATTGAAGGTTTCCGGACGAAAGCTGATGGTTCTTTCGCTTGGCTCACATCAGGAGTGGGTCCAACGATCACCGTCAACAAGAATTGCATTTCCTGCAATAGAGCTACCGGCAAATGACGGTGATTTCTCATCCATAGTGACCGGTCGTTGGCCCGGAAATTGTAGCGTGCCACGCTTTTTCATGATCCCGGTCCCGAGCATATGACCCACCAGCGCTACCCAGGCAATGCCGGTGAAATTCAGAAAGAAGGGAAGATCTGCGACAGAAGTAGTGCCCCCGATGGCCAACACCCACAGGCCGAACCCATAAATCGCCGAGGGCAAAAACCAGTTCGTCTGCCCCGCGATACGGTGCCAAATTGGTCTAAAGACGAACAACCAACCGACGGGATAGCCAATCAGGCCAACAAGATAAAAATGTACGAAATATCCCGCGAAGTCACCGTTCGGCAGACCAAGGCTGCCGAGCTAGCTCCTCGCTAGCCCGTGCGGTGACAACCGCGAAAAGCCCAAGCCCGGGCTGATGATCTGACCCAACAGATCGAACGCGACGGTCGCAAAGAAACCTGCGACGAACATTAACCCTAAAGTTCGGGCGTTGAATGCGGGTAGTGAACCTGTTGTGCGAGAATCAGTATCAACTGTATTCATGGCGATTCTTTCTTTGTATTGCGGGCGATCAAATAGACAGGGCTAATGTAATGACCAATTGTTGACCCAGCGACGTTCTCGGCAACTCCCGATCACTTTCCATCTTGATGAGATCGGTCTGTTTATGAACCCCGCCACAATAACCAACCTAATGACAGAACGTGGGATGTGCACTGCTGGCTCTAATATGTGATTATCCGTTACCGCCGTCAGCCTCCATGCCGAGAGAATGCTGACCGCCACAAGCACTTTGTGGCTTTGTACGCGCTGGTTCACAATGAGCGCTGCTTATGAGTCGGTGTCGCCGGAATTTCTCGTCTTTTCACCCCGCGCAGCAGCTGAGTTTGGCTACATCCTTGTCGAAGGTTTGTGCGGCGAGTTTCAGCCCTTCGACCGTGGTCAAATAAGGAAAGATCGTCTCTCCGAGCGCCCGTGCGGTCATGCCGAATATCAGCGCCATTGCCAGTGTCTGAATCGTGTCCGACCCCTCCGGTGCTGCGATCTGACCGCCCAGCAGGCGGTCGGTCTTCGCGTCGGCCACCAGCTTAATCACGCCGCGGGTATCGCGTGCAGCGACGGCGCGGGGCACGTTGTCGAGCGTGATCACACTGGTTTTGACCTTGTGCCCCGCCGCCTTGGCCTCAACCTCCGAAAGGCCGACGCCGGCCACTTGCGGGTCGGTAAACACGACCCACGGCATCGCCGCGTTGTCATAGCGCATCTGCTCCAATCCAAGGGCATTGTTGATCGCCACCTTGGCACCATAGGCCGCCATGTAGACGAACTGGTCACGGTCAGTGACATCGCCCGCGGCCCAGACGCCGGCACGCGTGGTCGCCATGTCCTGACCGACCTTGATAGAGCCGCGTGCGTCGGTCTCGATGCCAAGCTCTTCCAAACCAAGGTTCTCGGAATTGGCAATCCTGCCGGTGGTCACCACCAGCCGTTCGGCGGACAAAACCTCGGTCTTACCATCCCTTTCGACAGTCAGAGTGACGCCGCCCGCAGATTTCGCAACCGAGACGTAGGCAAGTCCGGTCTCGACCGCGATGCCTTCGGCCTTCAGCGCTTGCGTAAGTGCCTCGGCCACCTCTGGTTCGGCGCCGGGCAAAAGACGGGAACGGGTTACCAGCGTGACCTTCGTTCCCAGCCTCGAGGCCATCTGCGCCAGTTCGCAGCCGATATAGCCGCCGCCCAGCACCAAGATGCTTTCGGGCCGGTCAGGCAAAGTCAATAGATCGGTGGAATCGAGGGGCTCCACTGTGTCGATCCCCTCGATCGCTGGCAGGTGGGGGCGCGAGCCGGTGGCGATCAGGACGCGCGGGGCGGATATCACCCGTCCTCCAACAGCGACGCCACCCTCGACCAATCGCGCCGGGCCATCCTCGATATAGGTAACGCTTTTATAGGCGGGCAGCAGGTCTATATATTTCTTGTGCCGCATCTCCTCGACCAGATCGGTGGTGCCTTGCACTACGGCACCCCAATCCACCGCATGATCACAGGGCTCGACGCCCGGGAACCGGGCGGCCGACGCGCCGCCATGCACCGCCTCTGCGGCGCGGATCATCGCCTTGGACGGCACGCAGCCGACATTCACACAGGTGCCGCCGGTGGTGCCGTGCCCGATAAGCGCCACGCGCTT
>NZ_NHBI01000065.1:0-33501 GCF_002167505.1 Sulfitobacter sp. TMED3
CAATATCAACGGGCTGGCAACGCTGGCGGGCGCGATGGATGCGGATATTCCCGCCGTTGGGACCACCACCTTCCGCCCGCCGTACCACCCGATTTCGATGGGCGCGATCGCAGGCGAGGCGCGTGGCGATGTTTTTCAGCCGATCCGCCGCACCCCGCTGCATGATTGGCACGAAGTGAACGGCGCCGAATTGGAGCCCGTCGGCCAATGGCGACGCCCCTATGCCTATCCGCGCAAGGGCGAAACCACCCATGACGCGGTGATGCGCGAGGTCACCAACACGCGCAGCAAACTGGGGATGCTTGATGCCTCCACCCTTGGCAAGATCATCGTCAAGGGACCGGACGCGGGGCGTTTCCTCGATATGCTTTACACCAATATGATGAGCACGCTGAAACCGGGTAAATGCCGCTATGGCCTGATGTGCTCGGAAAACGGGTTCCTGATCGACGATGGTGTCGTTGCGCGGATCGATGACGACACCTTCTTGTGCCATACAACGACGGGCGGCGCGGAAAGCATCCACCAGCATATGGAAGAATGGCTCCAGACCGAGTGGTGGGATTTCAACGTCTATGTCGCCAATGTCACCGAGCAATATGCGCAGATCGCCGTGGTCGGCCCCAACGCACGCAAATGTCTGGAAAAGCTGGGTGGCATGGATGTCAGCAAGGACGCGTTGGCCTTCATGGAGTGGGCGGACGGCACGCTGGGGGGCTTCAAGTGCCGCGTTTACCGGATCTCTTTCTCGGGCGAGCTGAGCTACGAGATCGCGGTGGATGCAGGGCAGGGACAGGCCTTCTGGGATGCGCTGATGGTGGCGGGCAATGATCTGGGCGTGATGCCCTATGGTACGGAATGTCTGCACATCCTGCGCGCCGAAAAGGGCTTTATCATGATCGGCGACGAAACCGACGGTACTGTGATCCCGCAGGATCTGGGGTTGAACTGGGCGATCTCGAAAAAGAAGGATGACTATCTGGGCAAGCGCGCGCAGCAGCGGTCCCATATGGTGGACCCGACGCGGTGGAAGCTGGTCGGTCTGGAAACCACCGACGGCAGCACCCTGCCGGACGGGGCCTATGCCGTAGGCGAGGGCGAGAACGAGAACGGNCAGCGCAATATGATCGGGCGCGTCACCTCGACCTATCATTCGCCGACCTTGGGNAAGGGGATCGCGATGGGGCTGGTCCTGAACGGGCCGGACCGCATGGGCGAGGTGCTCGATTTCCCCGGGACCGACGGCAAGACCTATCAGGCGAAAATCGTCGATCCGGTGTTCTATGACAAAGAAGGGGCCAAGCAAAATGTCTGAGGCGGTAAGCGCATTGAAAGCGGCGGAATTCACCGGCGGCATTGCCGAGGTCACCCTGATGGACCCGATTGGCATGATCTCTGTTCGCGGGGATCTGGGGGCGGGCTATATGAAGAAAGCGCTGAAAAAGGCCGTCGGCCTGGGCCTTCCCGANACNCGCAGNGTCCAGATCAACGGGGATCGCGGTGTCGCGTGGATGTCACCGGACGANCTGTTGTTGCTCTGCCCCTANGATCAGGTCAGCGACACCATCGACATGCTGACCAAATGCTTTGGNAGCAATCACACGCTGGCGGTCAATGTATCCGANGCGCGGGCGGTGTTTCGCATCAGCGGGGCGCACAGCCGCGATGTGCTGGCCAAGCTCGCCCCNGTGGATCTGTCGCCAGACAGTTTCACCCCCGGCATGATCCGCCGCACGCGGCTGGCGCAGGTGCCGGCGGCGTTCTGGATCGAGGACGGCGACAGCTTCCGTCTGGTTTGCTTCCGCTCGGTCGCGCAATATGTGTTTGATCTGCTCAAAACCGCGGCACAGGCCGGGTCCGCCCCCGAATATTATAGCACNGCGCGGTAAGCCGCTGGTCAGGGGCAGGGCGGCAGACTGGCGGGAACATTCGCCCCAGCCAGCCGTTTTACCCTTAAGNGGGTGACGATAGAAGCGCCCCGTCNGCNGTGCCGGTTTCCCCCTTGCGGGTCGATCAGCACTTGACCTTATGACGGNACGGGCTTCATGTGACCCAGACGCAATTCAATAACGGAGGCTTTTCTCATGGCTTTTACTCTTCCTGATCTNCCCTATGCCCACGATGCGCTTGCATCCAAAGGTATGTCCAAGGAAACGCTGGAATATCACCACGATAAGCACCACAANGCCTATGTGACCAACGGCAACAAAGCCATTGAAGGCACCGAGTGGGAAGGCAAGACCCTCGAGGAAATCATCAAGGGCACCTACAACCCTGACGCGGTTGCGCAAAGCGGTATCTTCAACAACATCAGCCAGCTGTGGAACCACAACCAGTTCTGGGAAATGATGTCCCCCGAAGACAGCAAAATGCCGTCCGAGCTGGAAAAAGCGATCACCGAAAGCTTTGGCTCTGTCGANAAGTTCAAGGATGAATTCAANGCAGCCGGNGGCGGTCAGTTCGGCTCCGGTTGGGCGTGGCTGGTCAAGGACACCGACGGTGGCCTGAAAGTGACCAAGACCGAAAACGGCGTGAACCCNGTCTGCTTTGGTCAGACCGCACTGCTGGGCTGCGACGTTTGGGAACACTCCTACTACATCGATTTCCGCAACGCGCGCCCCGACTACCTGTCGAACTTCCTCGACAATCTGGTCAACTGGGACAACGTCGCATCGCGCATGTAATCGCGATATGATNGGTTAAGGCATCNCGCCAACCTGTTGAAATANTTATGTGAAAGGCCCTGCAGCATTCCGCTGTGGGGCCTTTTCTTGTGGAACCNCGGGCGTGANTGGGNCGTTTTNCCTGTGAACCCACAAGATGAGAAGGAGACCACGATGGCAGAGCGTCACAGATCGNAGGACGGCGTCAAGGAAACCGACAAATACATCAGCGANGCCGATGATATTGACCATCAGGGCCGCTCGGGCGGGGGGCTGCAACGCGATGTCGGCACNCAAGACGAAGAGAAACAGGTGGTCGACAAACCCGGCGCTGACACCCGCGTCACTGGCGAAGACAAACGCAACCACGGAGAAGACGCATGACCAAGATTGAAAATGGCACNTGGGTGCTGATCGCAGACGGTGAAAAAGCGCTGTTCATGGTGAATGAAACCGACGGAGAGGATCCGTTCCTGCAGGTCTTCCGCGAGGAAGAGCAGGANAACCCGCCGAACCGCGATCAGGCCGCCAATCGTCGTGGACGCTTCAACGATGGCCCGTCTGTGCACCGCTCGGCTGTGGACGACACCGACTGGCACCAGCTGTCCAAGGACCGCTTTGCCAGCGANCTGGCGGATATCCTGTACAAACAGGCGCATAAGGGCANNTTCGACAAGATCATTCTGGTCGCACCGCCGAACACTCTGGGTGAGTTGCGTCACGAGATGCACAAAGAGGTCGCAGACAAAGTCGTGGGCGAAATCCCCAAGACGCTGACGAACCACCCCATCGAAGAGATNGAGAATATCGTGAAATCGACGCTTGAAACAGCGTGAGGATGTGGCCGCATAGCAACAGTNGAANTCTGGNNATGCGGCCGGATCTATAGGTATTNGGGTTGCCGCAGGGCGGTGATTTGAAAGGGCATCCAAANNTGGGTGCCCTTTGCTGTATCGCGCNTGCTNNCGGCGAACAGGGNGNATGGCGTNGGCNGTTTTCACCTACCGCCTATAGCACTCCTGATCCTGCTTCGCCGCCGATCAACCCGTTGCCGCGCAGGCGTTTTCTGCACNNCCGCGCGNNCTGCCGTNCNTNNCTTTACGCGGTCAGGCTGCGGCGCAGAANGTCCAGCGCGCCGNCAACGTCATCGACCGTATCNACATAGCCAAGCAGGCTTTCTTCGGCAAAGCCNCNGGCGACGACATGATCCAGAAGCGCTGTNAGGGGATNCCAGTAACCATTTGTATTCAATAGNATTACCGGTTTCTGATGTAGCCCCAACTGGCGCCAGGTCAGCACTTCGAACAGCTCGTCCAGTGATCCGGCACCGCCGGGCAGGACCACCACGGCATCGCAATTCATGAACATCACCTTTTTGCGTTCATGCATGGTTTCGGTCACGACATAGGTGGTCAGATCGGTCTTTCCGACCTCCCATTTCACCAGATGATCGGGGATCACGCCAAAGGTCGTGCCGCCCGCCGTTTGTGCCGCGCGTGCAACGGTGCCCATCAGCCCCACGTCCCCCGCGCCATAGACCAGCCGCCAGTCGTTCTGGGCCAAAGCGCGGCCCAAAGCGTCGGCTTGTGCGGTATATTCGGGGNCATCACCGGGGCGTGAGCCGCAGTAAACACATACGGATTTCTGGATCATAAACGGGGGTCCTTTTTGCGAATATGCACATGGCATGCAGCTGCATTTTGACCCGTGATAGCCTGCTTGGTACAAGTCCTCAATGTGGGGAAGTTCAAAGGGATGAACGGGATGTCGGTGTTTCAAACGCGGNGTGCTCAGTTTGCGGGCGCCGCGCTGGTCGTGGCGGTTGCCGTTGCGGGATATATCTGGTCGCAAGATGCGGNTCCCGTCGTGCCGGATACGGCGAAAGACACCGCCGCCCANCCGAAACCCGCGNCCCAGCCCCCCGCGCAGACCGCNACCGCACCCCAAGACACCANGGCCGCCGCCACNGTTCCCCCTGCGCNGCAAACGCCTGNNCCTGCNGCNTCGCCCGCNACCCCCAGCTTTGACGAGGTGCGCCGCGAGGGGGACGGGATGACCGTGATCGCAGGCCGCGCAGCACCAGGGGCCCGCGTCAGCGTCATNAGNAACGGGGCAGAGGTCGCCAGCGCGCAGGCCGACCGCTCTGGCAANTTCGCCACGCTTGCCATTTTGCCGCCCGACGGCAGCGGCAAGATCCTGAGCCTGAGCGCGGATGCAGAAACAGGCCCCGTCGCCTCGGTCGAGGAAGTCATCTTGGCCCCGATCACCGCACCTGCCGTGGCACAGGTGGCACTGGCGGCACCGGCAGACGTATCCATCGGTGCCACATCAGAGGCCACGCCCGACGACACGGCCCCTGAAACGGCCTCCGCTCCGGTCGTGGAACCGCTGGGNGAAGCACCCGANGACAGCNCCCCCGAGATGACCGANGTCGCCGCCGTGGCGCCGCAGCCCGATCCCGCGCCCCCGTCTGCTGATACCCCCGTCGCCCTGTTGAAATCCGACGCCGATGGTGTGGAATTACTGCCCGGCACCGCGCCCGAGGTGACCGACCGCATCGCGCTCGACACGATCACCTATTCCGATGAGGGNGAGGTCCGGCTNGCGGGGCGCGCACAGGCGCAGGCGTCNTCCGTGCGNGTCTATCTGGACAACCGCAGNGTNGGCGCGCTTGAGGTNGACCCCCAAGGCCGTTGGCGCGGCGATATCGAGGATATCAAGACCGGCATCTACACCCTGCGCGTGGATGAGCTGGATCAGGGCGGCGANGTGATCAGCCGCGTGGAAACCCCGTTCAAACGTGAATCCCCCGAGGTGCTGGCCCGTGCCACCGCAGACAACGACGGCCCNATCAAGGCGGTGACCGTGCAGGAAGGGGCCACGCTTTGGGCCATCGCCCGCGAACGTTACGGCGACCCGACGCTCTATGTGCGCGTCTTTGCCGCCAACCGCTCATCAATCCGCGATCCCGATCTGATCTACCCCGGTCAGGTCTTTGATCTGCCNGATTGANGAGCGGCTATGCNGNCAGATGAAACTGCTGCACTGGCATGATCCGGCTGACGGCCCTATGTAAGGGGCAACCACACAGGATCGTTCATGTCAGCCGATAGCCCGCGCACTGCCAGCCAGCCCAAACCCGCCACCCAATATCCCATGACAGAAGAGGAGATCGCCCAAGCTGCAGAGCGGCAGTCGAACCTGCTTGTCCTGCGCAANGTGGCNCCNTACCTNTGGCCCGACGATATGCCTTGGGTCAAGAAACGCGTGGTCTGGGCNCTGATCTTCNTGGTGGTGTCCAAGNTGATTTCTGTTGTTATTCCCGTACTTTACAAAGACGCGGTGGATGCNCTCGCGAATGAGGGCGTGCCGTTTCTGGCGCTTGGCGCGGTGGGGCTGACGATTGCCTATGGTATGGCCCGCGCGATGAACGTGGGCTTTCAACAGCTGCGCGACGCGGTCTTTGCCCGTGTCGGCCAGCGCGCCCTGCGGATGCTTGCGCTGGAGACGTTCGAGCATATTCACAAGCTGTCGATGCGCTATCACATCACGCGCAAGACCGGCGGGCTGAGCCGGATCATNGAACGCGGGGTCAAGGGNGTCGAATTCCTGCTGCGCTTCTTGCTCTTNTCNATCGGGCCGCTGATTCTGGAGCTGCTGCTGGTCGGCATCATCCTGACCGTGCTGTTNGACGCGTGGTATCTGCTGATCGTGACGGTCACCATCGGGCTTTACGTCTGGTTTACCTTCGCGGTGACCGAGTGGCGCGTGAAGCTGCGCCGCCAGATGAACGACCGCGACACAGATGCCAACCAAAAGGCCATCGACAGCCTGCTGAATTATGAAACCGTCAAGTATTTCGTCGCCGAACAGCGCGAGGCGCAGCGTTATGACGCGGCGATGGCGGGCTATGAAGAGGCGGCGATCAAGACGAACTACTCGCTTGCCTTCCTGAACTTCGGCCAGTCGCTGTTGATCACCTGCGGGTTGGTCGGCGTGATGATCCTGGCCGCCATCGGGGTGCAGAACGGTGATCTTACCGTGGGGGATTTCGTTATGGTCAACGCCTATATGGTGCAGTTGACCGTACCGCTGAACTTCCTTGGCACCGTCTATCGCGAAATCCGTCAGGCGCTGGTCGATATGGGGCAGATGTTCACGCTGCTCGATCAACCGGCCGAAATCTCGGACAAGCCTGATGGCCCTGCGCTGCACGTCTCGGGTGGGCGTGTCACGCTGGACAACGTGCGCTTTGGCTATGACGACGACCGAGAGATCCTCAAGGGCGTGTCGATCGAAGCCGCCCCGGGAGAGATGGTGGCGATTGTCGGCTCTACCGGATCGGGGAAATCCACCATCGGGCGTTTGCTGTTCCGGTTCTATGATGTGCAAGGCGGTGCCGTGCGTGTGGACGGGCAAGATGTGCGCGATGTGACCCAAGACAGTCTGCACCGCGCGATTGGCGTGGTGCCTCAGGATACCGTGCTGTTTAACGATACCATCGGCTATAATATTGCCTATGGCCGCGATAACGCCACGCAAGAAGACATCGAAGCGGCAGCAAAATCGGCGCAGATCCACGACTTTATCCAGCGTTTGCCCCACGGGTATGAAACCGCTGTTGGTGAACGCGGGCTGAAACTGTCGGGGGGGGAAAAGCAGCGTGTCGGTATCGCGCGGACCCTGCTGAAAAACCCGCCGATCCTGCTGCTGGACGAAGCCACAAGCGCGCTGGATAGCGAGACGGAGCACGAGATTCAGGATGCCCTGCGTCAGGCGGGCAAGGGGCGCACGGTGCTGACCATCGCGCACCGCCTGTCCACCGTGGCCGAGGCGGACCGTATCGTCGTGCTGGAGCAGGGCGAGGTGGTAGAACAGGGCACCCATGACGATCTGCTGGCACGCAACGGGCGTTACGCGCAACTGTGGCAACGCCAGCAATCCGAGGGCGAATAGCTGGCGCCGCCAAGGTTCGGTCGGCGCGGGGGTTATTCCTCCGCGATGGCCTTGTCGGTGAGCTTGTCCAGCGCGCCGGTCATTTTGGTCAGATACTCCGCGTCATCGGGCAACCCGTGGTCTGCGGCCAATGTGGCGGGGTCGTGGTAGCTGACATGCACCATGCCGCTGTCATCGGCATAGGCCAGCACGCGCATGGGCAGGTCCAGACCGGCGGTCTGACCGTCCAGCATTGCAGGCGTGCCCAGCTTGGGATTGCCAAAGATCAGCAGCGTGGTCGGGCGCAGCTCCATATCCACTTTGGTCGCCCCTTCGGCATGGTCCACGCGGGCAAAGACCGTGGCACCGGCTTCGGTCACGGCAGTTTCCAGACGGTCGATTGTGTCGGGCACGGAATGGGGGCTCTTCTTGGTGATGATGTCGGCGGCGGCGGGCAGGGCGGCCAGTGTCGTTAGAGCGAGCGTTGTCGCGGCGAGTGTCTTGCGGATCATGAGGTCTCTCCTTTGGTTTGCGCGGCCCGCAGGCCACGGCTTCCCTCTGGAACCTAGTACGTCTTGCCCCATAAACGAGCAAAATTCGATCAACAAGCAGTGAATTGCCGGTATATGCATACAAACAACATGGTGCATTCTTGCCGTCGGGGGCATATGTGCTAGCTCAGCGCTGGCCGAGCGCCACGACGCGCGGCACCCCCACAGCCTTGCCCATAAATTTGAAGGACTACCCATGCCTGCCGGAATGTTCCGTACCGCCATTATTCTTGGCTCTATCTGTGTGACAGGTCCTTTTGCCATCGACATGTATCTGCCTGCCTTGCCCGCGATCGAAGAGGCGCTGGATGTCTCTGTCTCGGCGGCCCAGATCACACTGGTCGCCTATTTCCTCGCCTACGGCGTGTCGCAGCTGGTCTATGGGCCACTGTCCGACCAGATCGGGCGTAAAAAGACCCTTGCCATCGGGATGAGCATTTTCTGCGTCGGCGCGGTGATCTGTGCTGTCGCCCCCGACATCGAGACGCTGGTGCTGGGGCGTCTGGTGCAGGGCATCGGCGGGGCGACGGTGATGGTCATTCCCCGTGCCATCGTGCGCGATATGTACACCGGTGCGCAGGCGACGCGGTTGATGTCGTCGATCATGCTGGTGATCTCGGTCTCGCCCATGCTGGCGCCCTTGGCGGGCAGCGCGGTGGTCAGCTTTGGCAGCTGGCGCGAGATTTTCCTCGCCCTTGCGATCCTTGCGGCGGCGACGTTGACGATGGCGCAGATCGCGCTGCCCGAGACGCTGACCGCGGACAAACGCCGCAAGGTCAATCTGCGCGAGCTGTCGCACAGCTGTGGTATCCTGTTCCGCGATCCGGTGTTCGTCGGCCTGACCTTTATTGCGGGTTTCGGCATGGCGAGCTTTTTCTTGTTCATCTCCAGCGCGTCCTTCGTCTACACCGGTCAATTCGGGCTGACCCCGACCGAGTTCTCGCTGGCCTTCGCCTTTAACGCGGTGGGGTTCTTTATCGCCACACAGGCGGCGGGGCGTCTGGCCGATATGTGGGGGCTCGCCACGCTGATCGGGCGCGGTGTCACCGGCTTTGCCGTCTGCTCTGCGCTGTTGACGGGCGTTGTGCTGGCCGGTTTCGGCACGCTGCCGGTGCTGCTGATCGGGCTGTTTCTGGCCTATTCCTTTCTGGGGGTCGTTGTGCCTTCGGCGATGGTCGCGGCACTTGATGCGCATGGGCGGCGCGCGGGTATGGCGTCCTCGCTCAGCGGAAGCCTGACAATGCTGACGGGGGCCTTTTGCATCGCTGCGACGACGCCGTTCTTTGACGGCACCGCCGTGCCCATGGTGGTGAGCATTGCGCTTTGTGGTGTGGCCGCATTGGGGCTGGTGATCTTTACCATGCCCAAGCTGCGCCAGCAGCAGGAGGCCGCGGCGGCCGACCAGATGCCCGCCGCGGCCTAAGGGTCATTCCGCCGGTGGGGTATGGGCCGGCGGTCCGGTGTCCTCCCACTGGATCACGGTTGTTTGCAGCCTGCGTGCATCACGCGCCAGCGCCCAGTCCTGCGCGGATTTGCTGGCGCGCCCCAGCGACATTTTGGCAAGCAGCCGCGCGATCCAGCGGGCATAGGTGGTGGCCCACACGCGGATCGCCAACAGTGACGGGGTGACCAGCAGCGTCAGCACCGTCGCGATGCCCAGACCAAAGACCACCGCCGTTGCCAGCTGTTTCCACCACAGCGCTGTAGGGCTGTCGATGGTGTAGCCGCCATTGGCAAAGTCGAGGCTCAGCCCGAACATCATCGGCGCAAGCCCTGCCATCGTGGTGATGGTGGTCAGCAAAACGGGGCGGATACGGGCCTGCGCCGTGCGAATGATCGCCTCGATCCGCGGCATGTACTGGCTGAACTCCTGATAGGTATCGATCAGGATGATGTTATTGTTCACCACAATCCCCGCCAGCGCCACGATCCCCGTGCCCGTCATGATGATCGAAAACGTCTGATCCATCACCAACATGCCAATCAGCACGCCCGTGGTCGATAGCACCACCGCCAGCAGCACCAGCACCGAGTTGTAGATGCTGTTGAACTGCGCCAGCAGGATGATGAACATCAACCCCAGTGCCGCGGTAAAGGCCGAGGACAAGAACGCCTGACTTTCGGCCTGATCCTCTTGATCGCCGGTCCATTCATAGCTGACGCCCGCGGGCAGGGGCCGGGTTTCCAGCCATTTGGTCAGCTCCGCAATCCGTTCGTTGGCATTGATCGGGATCATGCGCAGGGCGCCATTGTCCAGCTCTTCTTGCAGATCGACGCCTTGGGCGGCATTGGTCCGGTTGGTGATCTTGAAGGCCGCGCCCTCGGGCCCCGTGATATCGCCCGCGTCCCCCGCCGGGCGCATCGTAGCGAGGGTGATTGTCGTCTCGCCCGCCTGTTCTGTGTCCGCCTGTGCCGTGCCCGCCTGTTCTGTGCCCGTTTGCGCGGTGCCTTGGGAGGCATCCACCGTGCGCACCAGTTTGACCAGCCCGGGGAAGACATCGGCCTTCACATCAAGATAGCGTTTCTGGTCGATCCGGTTGATCTCTGCCAGCTTGGGCACGGGGGTGCGGGTGATGAAGTTCGACAGCGGCACCAGCCCATCCACCGTGCGCACCTTCAGCGTGTCCAGCGTGCTGAGCACACGGTCTTCTTGCGGCAGGCGCACCCTGATCTCGATCTCTTCGTCCGAACTGTCGACCCGCATCGTGTCCAGCAGCAGCCCGCGGGTGACCAGCTGTACCATCGCGCCGACGGTGACCACATCAGCCCCGTATTGCCCCGCCTTGGCGACATCCACGTCGATCTGCCAGTCGATGCCGGGCAGGGGGCGGGTGTCTTCGATCAGGGTCAGGCCGGGGGTTTTCTCGAAGGTATCGCGGGCCTGTGCCGTCGCGGCGATCAGATCGGTGAAACTGTCGGATTTCAGACGCAGATGCACCGGCTTGCCCGACGCAGGGCCGCGCGCCTCTGCAAGGATTTCGATCTTGATGCCGGGGATCGCGCTCAGCGCTTCGGTGAGCTCTGCGATCACGATGTCACCGTCCAGTTCCGGGCGCAGGGCGCGGTCTTCCCACGGGATGGTTTCAAGCTGCACCTGACCGATGCTGTCCTTGGGGGCCTGCGCCCCGCCGGTATTGCTGTCGAGCCCGCCTTCACCAGCAAAGGCAAAGGCGGTAGAGACACCGGGGTGCGCCAGCACGATCGCCTCCGCCTGCTGCATGATCGCGTCTTTTTCCGCCAGCGACAGGTTGCCCCTTGCCAGCACATAGACGATCGCTTGCTCGGGTTCGGATTCGACAAAGAATTCCACGCCTTTGCTGTTGTTGCCAAAGAAGATCATCGTGGTGCCGACAAAGACAAAGACGACCCCCGCGACCACCAGCGGCATCACCGGATTGCCCGCGATAAAGGCAATGAGCCGCCCGAAGGCTGATCGACGGTAGCCCGCCTTGATCACGGTGGGCTCTTTGCGGAACAGCCGCGATGTGACCCAGCGGCCCCCGCGCCCCATGCGGGTGAACAGCGCGAAAAAGCTGGTCAGCCCCAAAATCACGCCTGACATCGCCACCGCCACCAGCGCGCAGAGTACTGCGATGCAGATAAAGACCACGGCAAAGACCGGAATGACCGAGCCAAGGATATCCAGCCCGTCCATGCCCGCGAACTGCGCCGAGATCACGGCAAACAGCGGTTGCATCAGCGCCAGCGGCAGGGCGATCATCGCGGCGACAATGGGAAAGAGCAGCAGATGCAGATAGAACCGCAACTTGGCGATGGCAGTCATATTCTGCGCCATCCAGCGTTCCAGCCGTCCGGTGACGCCGCCCATGACGGGCAGATAGATCAGCGCCACCACCAGCGAGGCGGAAAGCACAAAGATCAGCGTGACCGGCAACATGCCCATGAACTCCCCCGGGACGCCGGGCCAGAACAACATGGGCAGGAACGCGCAAAGCGTGGTCGCGGTGGACGAGATGATGGGCCAGAACATGCGTTTGGCGGCCTCGACATAGGCGGCCATGGGGCCTTCGCCCTGTTGCTGGCGCGCGTCGGCATATTCCACCACAACAATCGCGCCATCCACCAGCATCCCCACCGCAAGGATCAGCCCGAACATCACGATGTTCGAGATGGAAATCCCCATCAGCGCGAGAAAGGCAAAACACAGCAGGAACGACGTGGGAATCGCAAAGCCCACAAGTAGGGCCGCACGGATCCCAAGGGCGGCAAGCACCACGATCATCACCAGCGCGATCGCGGTAAAGACCGACCCCAGAAGCTGCTGCACCATACTGTCGACAATGCGGCTTTGGTCGTTCGAGGTGCCAAGCGTGACAGCGGCTTTCAGCCCTTCTGGCCAGGCGGCGCTTTGGGCGGCGACGATCTCTTTCACCTGGGTGGAGGTGTCGATCAGGTTATAGCCCTTGCGTTTGACCACCTGCAGCGCCAGCGTCTTTTCCCCGTTGAACCGCGCGGTGCCTTCGCGGTCTTCAAAGGTCAGGTTGATGGTCGCCAGATCGCCCAGTGTCACCACGCGGTCGCCGTTGGTCTTGACCGGCAGCGCATAGACATCGCGCGGTTCATCAAAGGAGGACGGAATCTTGACCGAGAAACTGCCCTGATCCGATTGCACTTCGCCCGCGGCAATCAACTGGTTGTTATTCTGCACCACATTGATCAGCTCGCCCGCGGTCACGTCATAGGCTTCCAGCCGCAAGGGATCGATCAGCACCTCAAGCATCTCGTCACGATTGCCCGCCAACCCTGCTTCAAGCACCGCATCCACGCCTTCCAGCGCGTCTTGCAGATCACGCGCGACGCGGGCCATGGTACGTTCGGGCACGGGGCCGGTCAGGTTGACGATGATGATGGGGAATTCGGAAAAGTTGATCTCTGTGATCGAATATTTCTCGTAGCCTTCGGGGAATTTGGATTCCGCCGTGCTCATCGCGTCGCGCACGTCGGCCATGATCTTGGATTTGTCCCAGCCGAATTCGAACTCCAGCGCGACACCGGCGTAGTTTTCGGCGGCGGTGCCGGTCATGGTCTTCAGCCCGTCCAGATCGGAAAGCTCAGTCTCCATTGGTTTGACCAGCAGGGTTTCGCTATCCGCGGCAGAGATGCCCGGAAACTGGACCGAGACGAAAAGCGCCGGAATCTCGATGTCGGGCTCGCCCTCTTTGGGCAGGGTGGAATAGGCATAGCCCCCTACCACGAGGCTCAGCAGGATAAACGCCATGACCATACGGGCACGGCCCGCGGCCCAATCGACGATGCCGCTCATTCCGGGGCCTCGTCGCGGAAGGTCGGGGTCACGGTCACGCCAGCGGTGACATATTCCTGTCCCAGAACGATGACATCTGCCTGTTCAGGCAGGCCGGTGACCCAGATGCCTTCGGGCGTGTCGCGCACGAGCGTGACTGCGGCGAAACTTACGGTGTTCTCGGCGTCGATCAGACGCAGGCCAAGGGTGCCGTCATCATTCAGCGTCAGGGCCGATTGCGGCAGCAGATGCGCCTCGACCCCGGCCGAGGCGATGGCGATTTCGGCGGTCTGGCCGTCGCGGATGCTCAGATCGGGGTTGGGCACCTCGATTTCCACCTGAAAGGTGCGCGTCGTCGGATCGGAGGCGCGCGAGATAAAGGTGACGGTGCCCGCGATCTCGCGGTCGCCCGCGGCCAGCCGCGCCTGCGCCTGCGCGCCAAGGCTGACGCGGTCAACCTCGGTCTCTGGCACAAAGCCCACCAGTTTGATCGGGTCAAGCTGGATCACCTGCGCACAAAGCGATCCGGTTTGCAGCAGGCTGCCAAGCTCTGCGGTGTCGCTTTCCAGCAGCCCTTCGAACGGCGCGGTGAGGGTCAGCCGGTCAATCTCGGCCTGTGTGCTGGCAACGGCGGCCTCCGCAGCCTCAATGCCGGAATGTGCCGCATTCAGCCCCGCCTCGGCAGAGCTGAGTGCGGCGCGCGCGGCGGCGACAGCTGCTTCGGCGGTGGCCAGCGTGGTCTGCGACGAAAACCCGCCTTCGCCCAGTTTTTGTGCCGCGTTCAGCTTGATCAGGGTTTCATCCAGACGGGCCTGCGCCTCGGCCACGCGGGCCTGTGCCTCCGGGACGCGGGATTGTGCTTCGTCGCGGCGGGCCTGCGCCTCTGCCTGTTGCGCGCCACGGGTGCCGGGGTCCAGCTCGCACAGCACATCGCCCGCGTTCACGGTCGCGCCCTTGCGCAGCGGGGCCGATACCACAACGGCAGAGGTTTCCGCCTTGACTGCCACCTGCCGCGCCGCCGTGGTCTGACCGCGCACGATCACGGCAGAGGCGAGCGGAGCCGCCGCGCTGCGCTGCACCACGACCTTCACGCGGGCGGGCTCTGCCACATCGGACGGGGACGCGGTATCGGTGCTGTCGGCATCCACCGCAGGCGCCGGAGGTTGCGCGGCCCCCTGTGCCAGCCCCAACAGGGCGTCACGTTCGAAAATTGCCATATACATCAGGGCGGAAACGGCGATGGCCGCCAGAAGGGGGAAGATGCGCATTCGGGCCTCGGTTCAGTGAAACGCGGGCGTTGCGGCACCGCAATATGTCGTATGCTATAGGGCCAAATGCTTAAGCGAATAAAACTGAACTGCATAGTTCACTATTGAAAAAACTTGCGACATGCGACCTTGTGAACAACGCGGGGGTCACTTGCTGTGCAGCCAAGCCCTTGGCAGCCCCGCAGCCGCAGGTTAAGAGGGGCGTTAAATCAGGCGGGACGGGTACCACATGAGCGATACAGACAGTTTCATCGACGAAGTAAACGAAGAGGTCCGCCGCGACCGGTTCTACTTTATGCTCAAGCGCTATGGCTGGATTGCGGTGCTGGCCGTGATCCTGCTGGTCGGTGGGGCCGCGTGGAACGAATACCAGAAAGCGCAGGCCCGCGCAGAGGCGGAAACCCTTGGCGACGCGATGTTTGCAGCGCTTTCCGCTGAAGACACAGCCGCCCGCGCTGCCGCCTTTGAAAAAATCGAGGCCACAAACCCCCGCGCCGGTGCCATGCTGGGCTTGCTGACAGCGGCAGAACAAGCCGAAGCAGGCGAGACCGACGCCGCCGTCGCCACCTTGAACGGCGTCGGGCTGGATGCGGATGTGCCCGCGATCTACCGCGAAATCGCCCAGTTCAAGGCGATTACCCTGCAAGGATCGGATATGCCCGCCAATGAACGCCGTCTGGCGTTGGAAAATCTGGCGCAGCCCGGCAGCAGCCTGCGCTTGCTGGCGCAAGAACAACTGGCCATGATCGACATCGAAGAAGACGCCCCCGAGGCGGCGATAGAACGCTATCAGGGTATCCTGAACGACGCGGATGTGACCTCGGACTTGCAACAACGCGCCCTTCAGGTGATTGTCGCCTTGGGGGGGGATCCGCAAATGGGTACCGCAGCCCCAGCGCCGCAAACGGACACCGTGCCGGCGCTGGATGCAGACAATAACTAATCCTGCCTGAACCCTTCAGGTGACACGGACTTAAAGAGCAAAGCGAGCAGGGCCATGACCATTCTCCACAGCATCTCCTTGAAACCCACGTCGACGCGCCGTGCCTCACTTGGGATGGGGGCGGTGGTGGCATCGCTGCTGCTGTCGGCCTGCGCCGAACCAGAGGTGATCCTGCCCGGCGTGCGCGAGGATGTGCGATCGGTCCTGCAAGGCAGCGACGGCTTTGCAGCCCCCGCCGATGCGCCGGTGCCAGCCAATACAACACGCGCGATTTCACTGCCCGCGGCAAGCACCAACGCAAGCTGGTCGCAAAGCCCCGGCACGCCAAGCACCCGCGTCAGCCACCCCGCGCTTGGTGCGGCCCCGCAGCTTGCGTGGTCCGCCTCTATCGGGAAGGGCGACAGCCGCAAGCAACGCATCACCGCGACGCCTGTCGTGTCGGGCGGGCGTGTGTTCACCATCGATTCCGGCGCGACGGTCACCGCGACCTCTGCCACATCGGGGGCGACCCTCTGGACCCGTGACCTGACGCCGCAAAGCGACGGGCAGGGCGATGCGACGGGCGGCGGCTTAGCCGTCGATGGCAACACAGTCTACGTTTCGCTCGGCTTCGGGTCGGTCACGGCGCTGGATGTCGACAGTGGCGGCACACGCTGGACGCAGGATATCGATGGCACCGGATCGGGGGCCCCGACAGTCTTTGGCGATATGGTCTATTTCACCTCCGGCGACGATACCGGCTGGGCGCTGAACAAATCCAACGGCCGCGTGCAATGGCAGACCGGATCGACCAGCAGCATCAACAATGTGCTTGGCGCACCGGCCCCCGCCGTGGGGTCGCAGATCGCCGTGCTGGCCTTTGGCTCGGGCGAGGTGCAAGGGCTCTTCCGTCAGGGCGGGCTGGATCGTTGGAACACGTCCGTCGTGGGCAAACGTCCGGGGCGCGCGCTGGCCAATATCTCTGACGTGACAAGCGCGCCGGTGATCTCTGGCGATACCGTTTACGTGGGCAACCAGTCGGGTCGTCTGGCAGCACTGAGCCTTGGCGGCGGCGAACGCCAGTGGACCGCGCGCGAAGGCGCGATCGGCCCCGTCTGGCCCGCAGGCGATAGCGTCTTTGTCGTGACCGACCTGAACGAGCTGGTGCGTCTGGATGCCAGCACCGGCACCCGCATCTGGGGCACACCGCTGCCGAATTTCGTCAAGGACAAGCCCAAGCGCCAGTCCGAGGTCTTTGGCAACTACGGCCCCATCCTTGCCGGCGGCCGCGTGATCGTGGCCTCTAGTGATGGCACGCTGCGCAGCTTTGACCCCACCAATGGCGCGCTGGTTGCACAGGTGACGATCCCCGGCGGGGCGACCACTGCGCCGGTCGTGGCGGGGGGCGTTCTGTACGTCGTATCCGCGAAAGGGCAATTGCACGCTTTCCGTTAGGCCGCAAATAGGCTAAGCGGCGGGCTTGACCTAGTCTTCGGAGCCGTTCCATGTCTTTCACCCTCGCCATTGTGGGCCGTCCCAACGTCGGGAAATCCACGCTGTTCAACCGTCTGGTCGGTAAAAAGCTGGCGTTGGTCGATGATCAGCCCGGTGTGACGCGCGATCTGCGCGAAGGCGCGGCGCGGCTTGCCGACCTGCGATTCACCGTGGTGGATACCGCCGGACTTGAAGAAGTCACCGACGACAGTTTGCAGGGCCGGATGCGCCGCCTGACCGAACGTGCCGTGGATATGGCGGACATCTGCCTGTTCATGATCGACGCCCGCGTGGGTGTCACGCCGTCCGATCTGGTCTTTGCCGATATCCTGCGCAAGAAATCCGCCCATGTCATTCTGGCCGCCAACAAGGCAGAGGGCAAAGCCGCCGACGCCGGTGTGATCGAGGCCTACAGCCTTGGCCTTGGCGAACCGATCCGCCTGTCTGCCGAACACGGCGAGGGGCTGAACGACCTCTACACCCATCTGATGCCAATCGCCGACAGTTTCGCCGAGCGGGCGCAAACCGATGCGCCGGAAACAGATGTGGACCTGACCGAGGAAGAAGCCGAACTGGGCGACGAAGAGGCACCCATGCCGGTCCCCACCAAGACCAAGCCCTTGCAGGTGGCCGTGGTCGGGCGTCCGAACGCGGGTAAATCCACCCTGATCAACCAGATTATGGGCGAGGATCGTCTGCTCACCGGACCAGAGGCGGGGATCACCCGTGATGCGATTTCGCTGCAAACCGACTGGTTCGACGTGCCGATGCGGATCTTTGACACCGCGGGGATGCGTAAACGCGCGAAGGTGCAGGAAAAGCTCGAAAAGCTGAGCGTCAGCGACGGGTTGCGTGCGGTGAAATTCGCCGAGGTTGTGGTGGTTCTGCTGGATGCGGATATCCCCTTTGAACAGCAAGACCTGCGCATCGCCGATCTGGCCGAACGCGAAGGCCGCGCCGTTGTGGTTGCGGTGAACAAATGGGACCTTGAGACGGACAAACAGGGCAAGTTGAAAGACCTGCGCGAAAGCTTTGAACGGCTTCTGCCGCAGCTCAAGGGCGCGCCTTTGGTGACCGTTTCGGCCAAGACCGGGCGCGGAATGGACCGTTTGCACAACGCGATCATGCGCGCCTATGAGGTCTGGAACCGCCGTGTCACCACCGCACAGCTGAACCGCTGGCTGTCTGGCATGATGGAGGCGCACCCGCCCCCCGCGCCGCAGGGCAAGCGTATCAAGTTGCGCTATATGACCCAAGCCAAGACCCGCCCGCCGGGGTTCGTGGTCATGTGTAGCCACCCCGATAAGGTGCCGGAAAGCTATAACCGCTATCTTGTCAACGGGTTACGGCTGGACTTTGACATGCCGGGCACGCCGATCCGCCTGTGGATGCGCGGCCAATCGGACGCCAACCCCTACAAGGGGCGCAAAAAAGCGAAACCGTCGAAGCTGCGCAAACATACCGACGGGCACCGCAAGGACCGCTAGAAGTTGCAAAAATCGGGACCGGAGTTTTCAAAGCTCCGGTTCTTTGCGTTTAGCCGCGCCGCCATGACCGGTAGGTGGGCAGGATCAACGCAATGGCGCCCCCCGCGGCCAGCGCAGCAACGGTCGGGGCCGTCGCGACATTCGCCACCACCACAGCGATCAGCGCCCAGATCACCCCGATCCCATAGGTCGGCGCGCGCATCAGCGATGATTGGACCCCCGCTGCAATCACAATCGCCAGCCCGACAACGACCAGCCCCGCGGTTGGCCCGCTCATCCAGCCATAACCGGCCGCCAGCAGCCCCAAAGACACGCAGGAGGCCGCGCTCAGCCAGCCCGCATAAAGCCCCACGGGCAGGGCGGCAAAGCCGCGATCCTCACGCGGGGCGCGGAACAACGCGTAAAGCGCCGACACCAGCATCACCCAGATCAGCACCGACGCCCAGACGGGGCTTGCTACGGCCACGGCAAGCCAGAAACAGCCCACAAACAGCGACAGCGCGAGCGGCAGACGCATGTCGTGCCAAAGGTAATCCTCGCGGCGTTTCCACAGGCCCCAGCCCATGCCGACGATCAGCCAGACATAGATTAGCCCCCAGATCGAGAACGCATAGCCCGCAGGCTGCACCGGCGGGTTGTCTTGGGGAATGGGGAATTGGTCCGGCGAAAAGCCGTTGAAGCCGGAGACAAAAAAAGGCGACAGGGCAAAGCCGATCGCCAGCAGAAAGGTCAGAAGGGCAATAAGGGAACGGGACATCGGGCTACCTTGCGAAAAGTGGTTCTCGCCTCAGATAGCCCGATGATCCCCGCGTTCAATCAGCTGAGCGTGCCGTCAACGCCCAAAGTGGTCTTGCCGCCCAGATAGGGGGCCAGCACGTCGGGCAGTCTGACCGACCCATCGGCCTGCTGGCCGTTTTCCAGCACCGCGATCAGGCAGCGCCCGACGGCCAGACCGGACCCGTTCAACGTGTGCACGAACTGCGGTTTGCCGCCATCTGCGGGTTTGAACCGTGCGTTCATCCGCCGCGCCTGAAAATCCCCCGTGGTCGAGACAGAGCTGATCTCGCGGTAGGCGTTCTGACCGGGGAGCCATGCCTCGATGTCAAAGGTCCGGCGCGCGCCAAAGCCCATGTCACCGGTGCACAGGATCACGGTGCGGTAAGGCACGCCCAGACGTTCCAGCATGTCTTCGGCACAGCGCAGCATCCGCTTTTGTTCGTCGTCCGATTGATCGGGGTGGGTGACCGATACCATCTCGACCTTCTCGAACTGGTGCTGGCGCAGCATGCCCGAGGTGTCGCGGCCCGCGCTGCCTGCCTCGGAACGGAAGCACAGGGTGTGGGCGGTCATCCGGCGGGGCAGGGCAGCTTCGTCGAGCACGTCACCGGCGACCGAATAGGTCAGCGTCACTTCGGAGGTGGGGATCAGCCACCAGCCGTTTGTGGTCTGATAGCTGTCGTCGCCGAACTTGGGCAGCTTGTCGGTGCCATACATCGCCTCGTCGCGCACCAGCACGGGGGTCATATGTTCGGTCAGCCCGTTTTCATCCACATGGGTGTCGATCATGAACTGCGCCAGCGCACGGTGAATCCGCGCCACGGCCCCTTTAAGCATCACAAAGCGCGCGCCGGAGGTTTTTGCGGCGGTTTCGAAATCCATCGACGCCGCGACACTGGCGATCTCGAAATGCTCTTTTGCCTTGAAATCAAACGTTGGTACATCGCCCCAGCGGTTCACCTCGACATTGTCAGCCTCGTCCGCGCCATCTGGGGCATCATTGGCAGGCAGGTTGGGGATGCGCGCCAGCATGTCGGTCAACTGCGCGTCCAGATCCTTGGCCTCTGCCTGCATGGCGGTGACTTCGGCCTTCTTGTCGCTGACCAATGTGCGCAGACGTTCGAATTCGGCCTCGTCGCCCTTGGCCTTGGCCGCGCCCACCAGTTTGGAGGCCTTGTTCTGCTCGGCCTGCGCCGTTTCCGCTGCTGAAATCTTGGCCCGCCGTGCCTCGTCCAGTGCCAGTACCTGCGCGCTTACAGGGGTGTCGCCGCGCCGTGCGAGGGCGGCGTCGAAAGCATCGGGGTTTTCACGGATGGCTTTGATGTCGTGCATGGGCTGTTCCTTTGTCGTCCGAGTCGCATGATCTGCGTTGCGCGCGTTATGCCCGATTGTGGATCGCGGTGCCAGATGTGGATGCGCCGGGGAGGGATCCGGCCCTTGGATGCTTGCGCAAACAGCTTATTGCAGGCTGCGACACCGGGCAGCGCCATTTCCCCCCGGAACCCACCTTGCAAAGCCCCGCGTCTGACCATAGGTTCCGCCAAACTTAGACGGCAGGCCGTTTGCGGCATGCGCCCAACACAAAGGACGACCTCCATGGAAGCCATTCAGCAATTTGTACCCCTGATCCTGATCTTCGCGATCATGTATTTTCTGCTTATCCGCCCTCAGCAAAAGAAGGTGAAAGAGCATAAGGCAATGGTGGACGGTCTGCGTCGTGGCGATCAAGTGGTCACCGCTGGCGGTCTGATCGGCAAAGTCGTCAAAGTCAAAGATGACGGCGAGCTGGAAGTCGAACTGGCCGACAACGTCAAAGTGCGCGTTGTGCAATCGACCATCGCCACCGTCGTCTCCAAGACCGAACCAGCCAAGTAAGCGCCCCTTCGGGCGTGTCGAGAAAAGGGCAGTACCATGCTTCAGATTGATCTGTGGAAACGGGTGTTGATCATCCTCACCTGTGCCGCTGGCCTGTGGCTGGCGCTGCCCAATGCGTTCTACGGACCCGTCGAACAGCACAATGATGCGGTCAAGGCGATCAGCGTTGCTGGCTCCACCCCCGAGCTTGAGGCGCAAAAGGCGCTTTGGCCCGAGTGGATGCCGGAACGTCTGGTCAACCTTGGCCTCGATCTGCGCGGCGGGGCCCATTTGCTGGCCGAAGTGAATGTCGAAGACGTTTACGCCAACCGGATGGAAGCCGCCTGGCCCGAGGTCCGCGATGCGTTACGCTCGATCACGCCGGTCCGCCGTGTTGACGCCCCCAAGGGCGAGCTGCGCGTGCGCATCAACGATGCCTCTGTCATGGCACAAGCTTTAGAGGCGACCCGTGCCTTGGCCCGCCCCGTGCAGTCGCTGACGGGCACAGGGCAAAACGACATCGTGGTAAACGGTGCCAATGACATCATCACCATCACGCTGACCGATGCCGAGAAACAAGCCACGGACGAGCGCACGATGCAGCAGTCGCTGGAAATCATCCGCCGCCGCATCGACGAGGTGGGCACACGCGAACCCACGATCCAGCGTCAGGGTNCNGACCGTATCCTTATTCAGGTGCCCGGCATCGGGTCGGCCGCAGAGCTGAAAGCGATCATCGGGACCACCGCGCAGCTGACGTTCAACCCCGTGGTGAACCGTGGTGCCAATGAAAACGCGGCACCGGGTCTGGGCAATTCGCTTTTGCCCGACGCCGAAGCGCCCGGTGTCTTCTANATCATCGAAACCGCGCCCGTCGTNACCGGCGAACANCTGGTCGATGCGCAGCCCAGCTTTGACCAGAACGGCCGCCCCGCTGTCAGCTTCCGCTTTGACACCACCGGNGCGCGCAAGTTCGGCACCTACACGGCAGAGAACATCGGCGCGCCTTTCGCCATTGTGCTGGATGACGAGGTCATCAGCGCCCCCACCATCCAAAGCGCGATNCCCGGCGGGTCAGGCATCATCACCGGNAACTTCACGGTCGAGGAATCCACCAATCTGGCCGTCTTGCTGCGGGCAGGGGCCTTGCCTGCGGGGCTGACCTTTGTCGAGGAACGCACCATCGGGCCGGAACTGGGTCAAGACAGCATTGACGCGGGCAAGATCGCGACCAGCGTCGCCTTTGGCGCGGTNCTGTTCTTTATGTGGGCCAGCTACGGGCTGTTCGGGCTGTTCGCCAATATCGCGCTGATCATCAACGTCGGCATGATCTTTGGCTTGCTNAGCCTGATTGGTGCCACGCTGACCCTGCCCGGTATCGCGGGGATCGTTCTGACAGTGGGTATGGCGGTNGACGCCAACGTGCTGATCTTTGAACGCATCCGCGAAGAGCTCAAGACNGCCAAGGGACCGGCCCGCGCNATCAGCCTTGGCTATGAACGCGCGCTTAGCGCCATTCTGGACGCCAACATCACCACCTTCATCATTGCNACGATCCTCTTTGTGCTTGGCTCCGGCCCTGTGCGCGGGTTCGCGGTGACGCTGGGNCTTGGCATCGTCACGTCGGTCTTTACGGCGTATTTCGTCACACGTCTGATCGTGGTGTTCTGGTTTGAACGCCGCCGTCCCAAGACAATCACGGTATAGGAACGCGCACCATGCGGCTGAGACTGATCCCCGACGATACGAATATCGACTTCTTCAAACACGCCAAACTGACCTTTGGCGCGTCCTGTGTGGCGGTGCTGCTGGCCTTGGCCGTGTGGNTCACCATGGGTCTGAACTACGGCATNGACTTCCGCGGTGGCACGACCCTGCGCACGCAAAGTGACGCAGCCGTGGACGTGGCGGCCTACCGCACGGCGCTGGAACCGCTNGAGCTTGGCGATGTGTCCATCTCAGAGGTGTTTGACCCTGCCAGCGACAGCACCAAACATGTCGCGATGGTNCGCATCCAGGCCCAGGANGGCGAAGAGGCCGCATCCCCCGAGATGATCCAGAATGTCGAGGAAGCGTTGAAAACCGTTGCCCCGAACATCGTCTTCACCTCGGTCGAATCTGTTGGCCCCAAAGTGTCGGGCGAGCTGATCCAGACNGCGTTTCTGGCGGTTGCNGCCTCCCTCGGGGCGATCCTGATCTACATCTGGCTCAGGTTCGAATGGCAGTTCTCTGTCGGGGCGGTCGCGGCGCTGTTCCACGATGTGGTGCTGACCATTGGNGTNTTCTCGGCNCTGCAGATCCGNTTCGATCTGGCGGTGATCGCGGCGATCCTGACCATCATCGGCTANTCGATCAACGACACCGTGGTGATCTTTGACCGCNTGCGTGAAAACCTGCGCAAATACAAGAAACGCGACCTGCGCGAGATCATGAACCTCAGCGTNAACGAGACNCTGAGCCGNACCTTGATGACATCGGGCACCACCTTGCTCGCGCTCATCGCGCTGCTGGTTCTGGGCGGCGATGTGATCCGNGGCTTTGTCTTCGCGATNACATGGGGCGTTGTTGTGGGCACCTATTCTTCGGTCTATGTGGCCAAGAACGTCGTGCTGTTTCTGGGCGTCAAACGCGACTGGTCCAAGAAAGACAACAACACCGGCCAATACGCCAACATCGACGCGTAATGTATTTCGCTGCCAGCGGGGCACCCCTTGCTGGCAGCCTAGCCCGCGCCCGCCTCCGGCGTGACGCTTTGCCCATAGGGCCCGCCCCATTTCACCGCCAGTTGACCTGTATTGTCCGCGCGTGATCCGCTATGATCGCGCAGCCCCCGCGAGAAGGAGAACATCATGCGTTTGAACGAGGTCGTGTATTCGGATGCCAAACCCGTCGAAGGCTATGGCCCCGGTTTCTTCCGGATCGGGGGCGAGGTGTTCGAAGGGCCTATGATCGCAGGCACCTCTGGGGTTTCTGCGTGGCAGGGCTTTGACGATCACGCACCGCTGCTGGCGTTGGCGGGCAAGATCGACATCCTGTTCATCGGCACCGGGGCCGAGATTGCGCATATCCCGGCCGACCTGCGCAGCACGCTCGAAGATGCGGGCATCGGGGTTGATGTCATGTCGTCCCCCGCCGCGGCGCGGACATATAACGTCCTGCTCAGCGAAGGCCGTCGCATCGCCTTGGCCATGATCCCCGTCTGATATGACCCTGTGTGTCACCGACCTTGCCGTCGCGCGCGGCGGTGTGCCCGTGCTGGACGGGGTGTCCTTTGCGATCGAACCGGGGGCTGCCTTGATCCTGCGTGGGCCGAACGGGGCGGGCAAGACCACGCTGCTGCGCTGCATCGCGGGGCTGCAACCGCCCTTGTCGGGGCAGATCGACGGGGCAGAGGAAACCATCGCCTACGCCGGGCACGCCGACGGGCTGAAAGCGATGCTGAGCGTGCGCGAAAACCTCACATTCTGGGCGCAGGTCTTCGGGCAACGCGATATCTCTGACGCATTGGCCGCCTATGACCTTAAGCCGCTGCAAGACCGGCTGGCGGGCACCTTGTCTGCGGGGCAAAAGCGGCGCTTGGGGCTGGCGCGGTTGATGGTCACGGGGCGGCCCATCTGGGTGCTGGACGAGCCGACCGTGTCGCTGGACGCCGCCGCCGTCGGGCTTTTCGCCGCGGCGGTGACGGCGCATCTGGAGGCGGGCGGCATGGCGCTGATCGCGACCCATATCGACCTTGGCCTGAAGGCGCATAGCTTTGACATCACCCCGTTTCGCGCCAAACCATCACAGCGCAGCGGTGCCAGTGACGAGGCTTTCCTGTGATCGCCCTGCTGCGCCGTGACCTGATGCTTGCCTTTCGGGCGGGCGGGGGCTTTGGCCTTGGGCTGGCGTTCTTCTTGATTGTGACCGTACTGGTGCCCTTCTCGGTCGGGCCGCAACCGGATCTGTTGGGGACCATCGCGCCCGGTGTGCTTTGGCTGGGGGCGCTGCTGGCCTGCCTGCTCTCGCTCGACCGGCTGCTTGCGCTGGATTACGAGGATGGCACGCTGGACCTGCTGGCCACGGCACCGCTGCCGCTTGAGGCGGCATTGAGCGTCAAGGCGCTGTCCCACTGGGTGACGACAGGGCTACCGCTGGTGCTGGCGGCTCCTGTGTTGGGGGTAATGCTGAACCTCGCGCCCGCGGGGTATCTGTGGCTGGTGGCCTCGCTGGGTCTGGGCACGCCCGCGCTGTCGGTGATCGGCACCTTTGGCGCGGCGCTGACCGTGGGCATCAAACGCGGCGGGTTGCTGATGTCGCTGCTGGTGCTGCCGCTTTATGTGCCGACGCTGATTTTCGGGGCAGAGGCCGCGCGCCGCGGCGCAATGGGGCTGGATGCCACGACCCCGCTAACACTACTCGCCGGCATCACCTTTGGCACCATCGCGCTCATGCCCTTCGCCTCTGCCGCGGTGCTGCGGATGACCTTAAGGTGAGTGTGTGCTTTTGACCATTGAGTGCCAGGAAACGGAGCGATAGAACCCCGCCATGTCTTTATGGGAATACGCCAATCCGGTGAAATTTTTAGGCCTCTCGGCCCGCGTGCAACCCTATGTCTGGGGGGGGGCGGCGCTGTGTCTGATGGTCGGTCTGGGCTGGGGCTTTTTCGGCACGCCGGATGATTACCGTCAGGGATCGACGGTCAAGATCATCTACCTGCATGTGCCCGCCGCGCTGATGGCGATCAACGCATGGTTCATGATGCTGGTGGCCTCGCTGGTCTGGCTGATCCGCCGGCATCACGTCAGCGCCCTTGTGGCCAAGGCGGCGGCCCCTGTGGGCGTCACCATGACAGTGATCGCGCTGATCACCGGTGCGATCTGGGGGCAGCCCATGTGGGGCACCTGGTGGGCATGGGATCCGCGGCTGACGTCCTTTCTGATCCTGTTTCTGTTCTACCTTGGCTATATCGCCCTGTGGGAAGCGGTCGAGGACCCCGATACCGCGGCGGACCTGACCTCGGTCCTGTGTCTGGTGGGCTCGGTCTTTGCGGTGCTGTCGCGCTATGCGGTCAAGTTCTGGAATCAGGGGCTGCATCAAGGCACCTCTGTCCCGCTGGCCACCGGCGGCCGTACCGTGTCGGATGTGTTTTTCTACCCTCTGCTGATCAGTATGGTCGGCTTTGGCCTGCTGTTTCTGGCGCTGGTTCTGTACCGCACAGGGACCGAAATCCGCCTGCGCCGCGCCCGCGCGCTGCTGGCGCGCAGCGAAAGGGGCGCATGATGCCGGAACTTGGGAAATACGCCGCCGAGGTGCTGGCCGCCTATGGGGTGTCGCTACTGCTGCTGGCGGGGCTGGTGGGGCTGAGCCTGAACAAAGGGCGCAAGGCCCGCGCCACACTTGCTGATATAGAGGCCCGTAAAGATGGCTAAAATCTCTCCGCTCATGATCGCGCCACCGCTGGTCTTCGCCGGTTTCGTGGCACTCGCCGCCTTTGGCATGTTCCGCCCCGATCCCGAAGGGCTGCCCTCGACGCTGGTGGGACAGATGGCCCCCGCGCTGCCGGAAAAACCACTGGAAGGGTTTCCCGCCGCGGCACCGGATGTGCTGACCAATGGCGAGGTGACGCTGGTCAACTTCTGGGCCAGCTGGTGCCCGCCCTGCCGCGCCGAACATCCGCAGCTGCTTGATATGCAGGCGCAGGGGCTGTCGATCATCGGGGTCAACTTCAAAGACACGATAGGCCCCGCAACCAGCTATCTGACCAATGATGGCAACCCCTTCGAAGGCGTCGCCTTTGACCCGCAGGGGCGCACCGCCATCAACTGGGGCGTCACCGCCCCGCCAGAGACGTTCATCATCGCAGGCGACGGCACGGTTCTGTTCCGCTACGCCGGTCCGCTGGTCGGCAGTGACTACGAACAACGCTTCCTGCCGGCGCTACAAGACGCTCTGAAGAACTGACACCCGCTTCCAAATGGCCCTAAATCCTCGCCGAAGGCATGGCCCGTAGCAGGCTGCGCCCCGACAGCGGGCCTATGCGCCACACCGCCGGTTTCGCACCGGCTTCCCCCCGGCTACCCCTCATCCGCTGACCAAAAAAGGAGACCTCATGCCCGTGATATTGCAAACCAGACTACCGGACGCGCAAACCGGCACGCCCGGATTGCCGGGCACGGGGCCTTGCGGGGCGGAGGACTGGTTGCTGATGGACGAAGCCTACGCGCCCCAGATGGTCTACCGCGAAGCGCTGCTGGCGGACCGACCCGAGGCTGTTTTCTACCAAAGCGAGGCCGCCAGACCCGCCGCGGCAGAGCTGTTGTCCCAGGCGCTGACCCTTCTGCCGCGCTTCGGTTTCACCCTCGGGGCGGATGCGGTGGTCTGCCCCGACGGGCGCAAGGTCACACTGGACCGGTCGCAACCGCTGTGGACGTTGGCGCATCTGGTGCAGGAGGACCTCTGCATCCTGCAAAAACGTGGCGATGAACATGTGCTGACCGCTGCGGCACTGTGCTTTCCGGCGAACTGGCGGCTGGCGGACAAGATAGAGCAACCCCTGACGGGCATTCACACTCCGGTCGAGGAATATGACGCCGACATCGCGCGGCGTGTGCAACGTCTGTTTGACGGCGTGCGGGCAGGGCGGCCCCTGTGGCGGTTCAACAAGCTGCGCTATGCGGATGCGGATCTGCACCAGCCGCGGCGGCGCGAGACAGGCAGCGACATGCCCTTTATCCGGTCAGAGCGGCAGTGCATCCTGCGTCTGCCCGAAAGCGATGCGGTCGTCTTTACGATCCACACCTATGTGGTGCGCGACGGAGATGCGCCTGCCTGAGCGAACCCAGACAGGCGCGATGGTTCGGGAGTGATGGCGCTAGGTCAGGACCAGATGCGGCTGCCCGTCAGAGGTCTTGCGCGGGGAGATCCCCTGCGCATCAACCACCGCATTGATCTGCCGCCGCATATTGCTGAACAGGGGCGAGGTCACAACGTCAATCGCCGTGTCAAAGCGCAGGGTCAGCGACCACATGCCACTGCCCGATAGCCGCGCCGCCTTGACCACGCCGGTAAAGGGATGGCCAAGATAGCGGCCTTGCACGCGGTCCCCGGGCGTCCAGCCCTGCGCAGGGGCCGCGGCCTGGGCGCTTAGCGTGTTCCAGTCGCGCGCGCCCCATTGGTGGGCCACCATTTCCAGCGTCGCCGCATGGGACAGTGCTGTGCCTTGGGCTGCAAGGTCCGCACGCAGCCGTTTGGCTTGGGATTTCAGCACATCAGCCGAAGGTACGGCGGTGGGATGGTTTTGGGTTGTCATCATAACACTCCTGCTCTCGCAAAAGTCGAAGGGGGTCCGCGTTGCCCGTCAATCCGCGAGATTGAAGGTGTGTTCTTGATCAAGGACTTCACCGATATGCGGACGGCAGGGGCCTTTCCCTATGGGCGCTATATGGCGCTTGGGTGCTGCAATTGCAATGGGGCGGTGCGGGTGGCACGGGGCGGATGCCTTCGGCGAGGATTTTCAGCCATTTGGAAGCAAAACGCGCGCGCCGCAGGACCGGCGCGCGCGTGGCGGTTGTTTTTACTTTCGAGGGGTTAGCCGTCGATGCGGGCGGCCATAATGGCGATGGCTTTCTGGTACACGCCGGCAGCGTTCCACTGTTTGATCACATTGAAGTTGGTTTGCCCTTCCTGATAGCCGGCACCGGGTTGCCAGCCTTTCTGACGCAGGAAGTTCGCGGTCGAAGCCAGCGCATCGGTCTGGTTGTAAAAATCAACGCGGCCGTCGCCGTTACCGTCCACCCCATAGCGCAGGGCGTTGCCGGGCAGGAATTGGGTGTGGCCAAGTTCGCCATGTTTTGCGCCTTTGGTGCCACCGTTGATCGCGCCGCTATCAACCAGCTTCAGCGCGCCGATGGCGTGGGGGGCAAAGAAATCGGAGCGGCGGCAGTCATAGGTCAGCGTGGTGATCGCAGAGACCACCGAGGTATCGCCCATGAAGCCACCAAAGGCGGTTTCCATCCCGTGGATCGCGATGATCACCCCCGCTGGCACGCCATAGCGCGCTTCGAGTGATTGGTAGAAGCTTGCATTGCGGGCCTTGCGCTTGCGGCCTTGGGCGACGATCGTATCGGCACCGCGCACCTGCATGAATTTATCGAGCGAATAGTTGAAGGATTTCTGGTTGCGGTCGGCGGCGATGGTGCTGCTGGCATAGCGCGCGTTGGCCAGTGCATCGAGCCCCCGTTGACCGACACCCGCGGCGGCGGCCTCTTTCGCGAAGGCGGGTTTCCAGGCGTCGAAGCCTCCCGCGTTGTTGCCACATTGGGCCGCTGCGACCGGGGCGGCGAAGCCCAAAGAAAGCATAAGTGCCGTGGCAAGACGTTTGGTGGGGCGCATGAAATAACCTCTGACTATATGAAACTTCGGCTGACTCTAGCTCAGCTATTTCGAACTTCAAATAGCAAGACGCATTCCAAGCGAAAGGGCGCCCCGATAGGGACGCCCTTTGCTGTTGGTCTGGCCACCCGTGCGGGGGGAAGGCCGCCGTTTAGCAGCTGTAGTACATGCCGAATTCAACAGGGTGGGGGGTGTGCTCGTATTTGTGCACTTCTTCCATCTTGAGTTCAATGTAGCCTTCGATCTGGTCTTTGGTGAAGACGTCACCGGCCAGCAGGTAATCCATATCCGACTGCAGCTCTTCCAGCGCTTCGCGCAGGGAACCGGAAACGGTCGGGATATCGGCCAGTTCTTCGGCGGGCAGATCATAGAGGTTTTTATCCATGGCTTCGCCCGGATCGATCTTGTTCTTGATCCCGTCAAGGCCGGCCATCAGCAGCGCGGCAAAGCACAGGTAGGGGTTTGCCGCCGGATCGGGGAAGCGGGCCTCTACGCGTTTTGCCTTGGGGGATTCGGTCCATGGGATACGGACACAGCCCGAGCGGTTGCGTGCGGAATAGGCGCGCAGAACGGGGGCTTCGAAACCGGGGATCAGACGCTTGTAGCTGTTGGTCGCCGGGTTGGTGAAGGCGTTCAGCGATTTCGCGTGGGACAGGATGCCGCCGATGAAATACAGCGCTTCCTGGCTCAGGTCGGCATATTTGTCGCCTGCGAACAGGGGCTTGCCGTCTTTCCAGATCGACATGTTCACGTGCATGCCGGAGCCGTTGTCGCCATAGATCGGCTTGGGCATGAAGGTTGCGGATTTACCGTAAGCGTGCGCCACGTTGTGGATCACGTATTTGTATTTCTGCAGCTCATCCGCCTGTTCGGTCAGCGTGCCGAAGATCAGGCCCAGTTCGTGCTGGCAGGACGCCACTTCGTGGTGGTGTTTGTCGACCTTCATGCCAAGACGTTTCATCGTCGACAGCATTTCGGCGCGCAGGTCTTGGGCTTCGTCCGTGGGGTTCACGGGGAAGTAGCCGCCCTTGAGGCCCGGGCGGTGGCCCATGTTGCCCATTTCATAGTCGGTGTCGGTGTTCCAGGACGCGTCGGACGCATCAACTTCGTAGGATACCTTGTTGATCGAGTTCGAGAATTTGACGTTATCGAACAGGAAGAATTCGGCTTCCGGACCCATATAGGCCACATCACCGATACCGGAGGCTTTCAGATAGGCTTCGGCTTTTTGCGCTGTGCCACGGGGGTCACGCTCATAGGCTTCGCCTGTGTCGGGCTCTACAACAGAGCAGTGCACGCAGATGGTTTTTTCGGCATAGAACGGATCAACATAAGCGGTGTTCGTGTCGAGCATCAGCTTCATGTCGGAGGCTTCGATGCTTTTCCAACCCGCGATGGAGGAGCCGTCAAACATGAACCCTTCTTCGACAAAATCTTCGTCAACAAGATCGGAGACGATTGTCACGTGCTGCAGTTTACCGCGTGTATCGGTGAAACGTACATCAACGTATTCGATGTCCTCGTCCTTGATCTTCTTCAGGAAGTCCTTGGTGCTCATTGGATGATATCCTTTTCTTGAATCTCGTAAATTCGATTAAAGCGCGTCTGACCCGGTCTCGCCGGTACGGATGCGGATTGTTTGTTCGATGGGGCTGACGAAGATTTTGCCGTCGCCGATCTTTTCGGTCTTCGCAGCCGATACGATGGCCTCGATGGCGGCGTCTACCTGATCGTCGTCCAACACGATTTCGATTTTTACCTTGGGCAGAAAATCCACGACATATTCAGCGC
Source organism: Sulfitobacter sp. TMED3 (assembly GCF_002167505.1). Taxonomy (NCBI): domain Bacteria; kingdom Pseudomonadati; phylum Pseudomonadota; class Alphaproteobacteria; order Rhodobacterales; family Roseobacteraceae; genus Sulfitobacter; species Sulfitobacter sp. TMED3. The sequence continues at coordinate 31,379 of NZ_NHBI01000065.1, forward strand.
CACGGTACAATTCTGTATGGCCCTTTTGACGCCCGAAGCCTTTGACTTCGATAACGCTAAGGCCCTGAACGCCAACCTCTTGGAGCGCCTCCTTGACTTCATCAAGCTTGAACGGCTTGATTACAGCTTCGATCTTTTTCATCTGAGGCCTCCCTGCCAGACGGGTGATTTTCGGTCTACATCGGTGTCATCTCACCGTGCGGGCCGACGGTCTACCAGACGCGCGATGGAGTCCACCGAAAGAGGCGAAAATTTGTGCGCATCGGCTGTTTTATGTGCGTTGCGATTAAAATATGTGCAGTTTGAAAATCCATGTGCTGGCAGGCTTGGCTATCGCTTGGCCAGGTGGTTTATCTTTAGGCAAAAGACGGACCAGAAAGGGGCTGCCATGCAATCGATTGCCATCACCGCAGACACGCTGGACTTTGATCAATTGACCAAGGGGCAGGGGCATAAGTTCGATCACGGGCATGCGATTGTCGTGACCGGTGGGGCCGGGCGCACGGGTGCGGCGCGGCTGTCCGGGCGTGCGGCGTTGCGGATGGGGGCGGGGCTGGTCACACTGGCCGTACCGCCCGCCGCGCAGATGGAGGTGGCGATGCAGATCACCGCCCTGATGCTGTCGCGCGTCACAGGCCCCGAGGATCTGGCAGAGCTGGCCGGTGACAAACGCGTGCGGGCGCTGTGCATCGGGCCGGGCTTGGGGCTGAAACCGGCCCATGTGGCGCTGGTGCGGGCAGTGCTTGAATGCGGCAAACCCTGCGTGCTGGACGCCGACGCGCTGACCCTGATCGCGCAGGAGCCCAACTTGTGGGAGCGCCTTGGCCCGCACTGTGTACTGACCCCGCATGGCGGAGAGTTCGCGCGCCTTTTCAAGGAGATATCCGAGGGTGACGCCGATAAGGTGCAGGTCTGTCTGATGGCGGCGCAAAAGGCGGGGGCGGTTGTTCTGTATAAGGGGGCGACAACCCTGATCGCGCATCCCGACGGCCGCGTTGCCGCGCATCACGGCACGGGCGATCGCGCGGCCCCGTGGCTTGCCACCGCCGGCGCGGGGGATGTGCTGTCGGGTATGATCACCGGTCTGCTGGCCCGCGGCATCGCGCCTTTCGAGGCGGCGCAATACGCGACATGGCTGCATGTAGAGGCCGCGCGTCAGTTCGGACCGGGGCTGATCGCCGAAGATCTGGTCGAAGAAATCCCCCGCGTCTTCAAGGCGCTGGACCTCTAGCGGCCGTCGGGTACAGGCACGCGTGGCAGGTGATAAAAACTATACGTCATGCGCGTTTTTCCCCCTCGCCACTGGGAAATTTCTTTGATAGTGAACGCGCAATGCGGGTGTGGCGGAATTGGTAGACGCACCAGATTTAGGTTCTGACGTCGTAAGGCGTGGAGGTTCGAGTCCTCTCACCCGCACCACTTTGAAAATACACACATTTTTTTAGAATAGCAGTATGCCTCGACGGTCGGTTCGATGCGGCTGCTACGAAAACGCTACTTTGGTTTGGGGCGTTGTAGCAGCGCCGTAGCGGTTTTATGGGGAATGCCTCTCCGTTATAGTGGGGAGGGCTGCGCCATTCCTGGAAGTCTAACTTCACCTTAATACCTACTGAAGCCCTGAGTGTCGTATATCGGGATTCGGGGTGTATGAGAGTTGGGTAATCTAGTTCACTACGGATGCCGCGTATGGAATCGTCTGTAGCGCTTCCCCGCGTCGTCCCGTTCCTTGTATAGATAGAGGGGCGCTAACGCGCCTCTCGTTGTTTCTGTAGGGTGGGGAGCATTACCTGTCTAGTTCCCCGGATGCCTATCAGGCATCGGCTCTCCTATCGACTTCAGGACCTCCAGTGTGGCACGCGGATGCGTTTCTACTTCAAGCTTCATGTCGTCGCTGAAGTTGAGCCGCGTTAGCGGCGTGGTGGCGTCACCTGTCTAGATGAACCACGTCGCCTGCTGTCATGGTGGCTTCCTGCATCGCGGATATCTGTTCCTGCACCTGTGCCAGCATCACGCTAAGCTGTTGCAATAATACATCTGACATCGGCGCGAGGGCGGCATCTGCCATCCTCGATGTCGCGGTAATTAGGTCGCCGTGCATCTGCTCAGAAATTGTCATGATTCGG
>NZ_NHBI01000066.1:0-10423 GCF_002167505.1 Sulfitobacter sp. TMED3
AAGAAATACTGGAAGAACATGCCCGAGGCGGCGCATATCCCCCAAATGATCGCCGACGCCCCCGCCCGTGCCCGCGCGATGGCCGAGGCAGCACCGTCCTTTCCGCCGCAGCGATTGGCGCAGGTACAGGCGCAGCTCGCCGCGCATCAATCCGCGTGGGAGGGTCCGAAAGACGCGTTGGCCAAGGATATCGCCGCCTGCACCCGCTGCCCCCTGCATTGCAATGCGACACAGGCCGTACCGGGCGAGGGCCCCATGGATGCCGANCTGATGATNGTNGGCGAACAGCCNGGCGATCAGGAGGATTTAAGCGGGCGGCCCTTTGTCGGGCCNGCGGGGCAGCTCTTTGATCAGATCGCAGGGCGGGCGGGGNTGNNGCGGGACAAGGCGTTTGTGACCAATGCGGTGAAACACTTCAAATTCACCCCGCGNGGNAANCGCCGTCTGCANCAACGGCCCAATGCGTCAGAGATTCAACATTGCCGCTGGTGGCTGGATGCCGAGATCGCACAGGTCAAACCCAAGCTGATTTTGGGCATGGGGGCGACGGCCGCCGAAGGGCTGACCGGACGGCGCGATGCCATCACCGCCCGCCGTGGCACGGTCGAACAAACGCCGTCAGGCACGCCGGTTCTGCTGACGCTGCACCCCTCGTATCTTTTGCGCCTCCCCGATCCTCAGGCCAAAGCCGACGCAACTGCCCAATTTCAAGACGATTTGACCGCCGCCGTACGAATGTTGGCCTGAAAAGGCGAAATCTCTTAGGGGGCAGTTGCAATATGGCTATGGGATGCCATATACCATCCACATGGATGGAGAATCGAGATGAGCAACGTCAGGGAGCTACGGGAAAAGCAACCCGAGAACGAAAAGATCACGATCAACCTCGGCTTTGTCGATCTCGGGCGGATCGACCTGTTGGTGCAGGAGGGGTTCTATTCCAACCGCAGCGATTTTATCCGCACGGCGATCCGCAAGCAGTTGGATCACCAGTCGGAAACGGTGACACGGTCTATCGACCGTCACACAATGGAAATGGGTCTGCGCGATTACTCCGTCGCGGATCTCGAGGCGGTGCAGGCAGCAAATGAAGTGCTGCACATCAAGGTTGTCGGACTGGCCCGTATCGCGCGCGATGTGACGCCAGAGCTGGCCCTTGCGACCATCGGCTCCATCAACGTGCTGGGGGCGCTTCAAGCCAGCACCGAAGTCAAGAAAGCACTCGGCGACCGGATCAGTTAGCTCCGGCATCATCCTAAAAAGGAATGCGACATGACAGATGAATTTAACGCGGCCCTGCGCCGTGCCGGAAAACTTGTGCGCGCGGGTAACCCCAAAGCGGCGACCGAAGCCATCCAGAACGCGCTTGGCNCCGGTGGGCTGGGGAGCATGGCGAAAGGTNGCAAAAGCCCCTTNNGNAAAGCCAAGATCGGCCGCGGCCTGCGCGAGACGCTTTCGGGGCTGGCGCAATCNNCNCTGAACGGCGGTGANAGCATCGAGCCGGACCTGCCCGAGGGTGCCACATTCGGCAGCGGCAGCTTTTCCTGCAGCGCAGGCAGCCGCGACTATCGGCTTTATATNCCCAACCTCAAAGGCTCTGCGCCGACAGGTTTGGTGATGATGCTGCACGGGTGCAAACAATCCCCTGTGGATTTTGCCAAGGGCACGGGCATGAACCAACTGGCAGAGGCGCATGGGTTGATCGTGGTCTATCCGGCGCAATCCCGCATGGCGAATATGCAGAACTGCTGGAAATGGTTTGACCCCGCCGATCAGATGCGCGGCGCTGGTGAACCGGCGATCCTTGCGGGGCTGATGCAACAACTTCAGCGCGACCATGCCATTCCCAAAGGGCGCAGCTTTGTTGCGGGGCTGTCGGCCGGCGCGGCGATGGCTGTGGTGCTGGGACAAACCTATCGGGATGTCTTTGACGCGGTGGGTGCCCATTCCGGTTTGCCCTACCGCGCCGCCCATGACGTGCCATCGGCTTTTGCGGCCATGGGGCAGGGGGCAACAGGCTTTGACACAGGGGAATGTATCCCGACGATCATCTTTCAGGGCGATGCGGATAGCACTGTGAGTGCCGCAAATGCGGATGCGATCGCCAAACAGGCCCCAAAAGGCCCCGAGGTTCTGGACGACGGCAGCACGGGCGGGCGCCGTTTCTCCCGCCGCAGCGTGATGGCACCGAAAGGCCATGTCGTGATGGAACAATGGACCGTCTCGGGCCTCGGTCACGCGTGGTCGGGCGGCAACAGCGCGGGGTCATACACGGACCCCACAGGACCGGATGCCAGCCGCGAAATGCTGCGGTTCTTCCTCGATTTGCCTATTAAAGGCGCATGATATGACACACTCTCTTACCTTTGACGCCATCAGCGAAGCCGCGCCGGGCCCGAAATGGGCAGCCCGATGGGCCCGTTCATGGCCCGCCTACGAGGCATGGTTCACCGCACGCGGCGGCGATAACGGCCCTGACCGCGCAGCCTGCGAGGCGGCGCTAAAGCAATATATGCCCGAGTTAGTGCCTGTTCACGCCAAGCTCGCAGCGCTCGCGGGCGGGTCGGACCGTGCAGCACGCTTCCTGTCCACGTGGTGCCCGCCAAGCTATCTGGGCGGCTGCTCCCTCGCCGTGGCCACGTCGGACGACGACATCCGGCTGGTGCGCAACTACGATCTGTCGCCTGACCTGAACGAAGGCCTACAGCTGCACAGCGCCTGGACCGGCCGGCGCGTGATGGGTATGGTCGAATTCCTTTGGGGTCTGTCCGATGGCATCAATGATGCGGGGCTCAGCATCGCGCTGGCTTATGGCGGGCGGCAGGAAACAGGGCGCGGGTTCGGTATCACCACAATCCTGCGCTACGTTCTGGAAACCTGCGAAACCGTGCCCCAAGCGCTGCGCGTGCTGCAACGCGTGCCGTCGCATATGCCCTATAATGTGGTGGTCGCCGATGCCTCGGGTGCGGGTGCCAGCGTCGAGATGTACGCCGGTGGCGGGGCAAAGGTACAGCCGCGGCTGGTCGCCACAAACCACCAGACCGACGGCAGCACGCCCGACAGAGGCAGCTTTACCCGCACGTTTGAACGGTCAAAACACCTTGTGAGTGTCTTATCCAAAGGGGTCACGCCGTCAGCGCTGGCAGGTCAGTTCACCCAAGCGCCGCTCAAGCAAGACCGCTACGCCGAAGGGTTTGGCACGCTTTTCACCGCCGAATATGAACCCAAACGCCGGAAGATGACGCTGCATTGGGACGATGAGGTCTGGCCTCAATCAATTGACGCGTTCGAGGAAGGCACGCGACAGGTCACCTATGGCAGCACCCCGTCATCGGTGGCCGCAGGGGGTGCCATCGATTGGGTGCAAATCGGTCTGGACTACGCAGCGGGCCGCGGGGTTGATTGGCGTAGGTTTGTTCCCGCCGGGGGCGATGTGGCGTAGGGCGTCGAAGCGGAAGGCCTTGCTATATTACGCGGAACAGACCCTACAACACGCCAACGGCAGCCGCTCCTTCGTCGAAATCGAACTGCCGAGCACAGGCGCTATTCCGGTTTCAGTCCAAGCCCCAAGCGGTTCGCGTGCCATGCAGCTTCCGCCCGTGAGGAGATGCCGAGCTTGCGATAGACGATCTTGATATATCCCGCGACGGTCGTTTCCGCGATGTTCAATGCGGAGGCGACCTCGGCGTTGCGCAGACCTTTGGAGATGAGCGTGAGCACTTCGGTCTCCCTCTCCGTCAGGCGCCCGTCCAGGCTGGCGACTGGCCCAGTGAGGCGGAAGTGTTCCATGATGCGGCGGGCGACAGAGGGGGATATCGCCGGTAACCCCATAGAAAGCTGTGTCAGCTGGCGAGAGAGCACCGCCGCCTCTGTCTCTTTCAGCAGATACCCGTCCGCCCCGGCCGAGAGCGAGGAAACAATGCTCGCGTCGTCGCCCATTACCGTGGTTATGACTTTGATTGCAGAGGGGCTGGCCTTGTTCAGGCCGCGCAGGATTTCGAGACCCGACCCATCAGGCAGGCCCAGATCAATCAGGGCGAGATCTATCTGGCCATCCAGTTTTGACAGCGCCGTCCGTACCGAGTTGGCCGTGCATATTGTGGCCGCCGGATATGCTGATTGTACGATCTCGACCAGCCAACGCAGGGTTTCGACGATATCTTCGACAATCAGGATACGCTTCATTCTGCTGCGGCCTCTTTCTGAGTGCTGAAAAGAGGTAGAAACGCGGTCAAGGTGGTGCCCTTGGCACCGGTGCTGTAGCTGAAGGCACCTTGCAACTGGGTGAAGCGGTTTCTCAGATTTCTGAAACCATTGCCAAGCGACGCAACGCTGCTGTCAAAGCCCGAGCCGTTATCGCTTAGCGTAAGCTGCAACCCATCGCTTTCCAGGGCAATCCGGACCTTCGCCTCTGTCGCGCCCGAGTGGCGTAGGATATTGCTGGTCCCCTCTCGCAGGAAGGCGCGCAGCGCATGCGCCAACCGATGGGAAATACGGCCTTTGGTGATCTCGTCGGCCTGCCACGTGACGGTGATATGGGCGGCCTCGAAATGGGTGATGATTTCGGCACGCAGATCGGCGAGCAGATCACGCAGATCCCAATCTGTCTGATCCGGGTTTGAAATCAACTCTCGTAGATCGGCGAGGGTCTGGCGGATAAGAAGGTCTTTGCGTTCCCGAGGGCCGGTGTGCAGGGCGCTGAGCAGCAGCACACCTATATTGTCATGCATGTCGCGATTGATGCGCAGCCGCTCTGCGCTGACGGCCTGAAGATAGGTCTCGTGCTGGGACAGGCTGGCATCAAGCAACGACAGGATCGCATCGGCACGCGCCAGATCGCGCGACGAGAAAAGACGCGATCCCTGCCCGGCCAGCTCAAGCGACAGTGCGGGCAGATTGCCGATAGATGCGAGCGTCAGGATACGGCCATCGTCTTGCAGTGCGGTGATCGTGGTAGACGCCGGTTGATCCTTGATGCGCAACGGATTGAAAATATCGGACCAGAACTTACGCAGCAGCCTCTGCTTGTCTTCGGGGTCTCTCGCATGGGCGATCTGGGTCACTCTGCGATACAGCTCTTCCGCCGGGATCTCGCGGTTGCGCTTGAGCAGCACCCAGACTTTGTCGCGCAAGGGCAGGTAAACCGTGCAGATCGCCGCGAGGGCGATGCCAAAGGCAGGGGCGCGCCCCAGCGAAAGCCCGTAGATGAGCGCGGCATCAAGCCCCAGAAGCAAAGCCACCCCAAGGCCATAAAACAAGATGCCGTAGGACCAATTCGCCAGATCGAACAGCCGGTAGCGCGTCACCGCCAAGGCAATACCAGCATAGATGATCAGGAAAAACAAAAACGCAGTGCTTTGTTCGATCACCGGGGCCAACCCCATGAGCGTCGGCAGGATGGACGTCAGCACAAAGCCACCCGCACCGACCGCAACCGAAACGCCAAGCCAGCCCAGCATCGCCCGCGCGGCCGGGTCGCGGCGATTGGCGGCGACCTGTGCGGCAATGACCAGCAACAGGGCCACCATGATGATCGCGATGAAATCCGGGGCATTGTTCAGGTTGTCCGGCCAGCCGGGGCCAAGCACCAAGAGGATACAGGCACCGATCAGAAGTGTCGGCAGCCAGAGCACAGGTTTCGGAACAATGCGCCGCGGGTATGAGAGGAACAACGTCACCATACCGATCCCGAACAGCAGCGATCCACCGGAATTTACCCGGCAGGCCACCGAATAGGCCTTCAGACTAAGCGCGAGCTCGCGCGAGCTGTAGATCGCGGCGCTCGACGATGCCAAAGCCAGCCCGATCCCGGAAAGCAGAAACCACCATCCGGCCTGTTCATGAGGGCGTAGGCAGACGACCCAAGTCCCGATAAACATGCCCACGAACGCGACAAAAATTTGCGTCCAGAATTTCATCGGCAGATCCGAAACCGGACGGCTTTCCTGGACCCTTACCGCTACGCTTTCAGGGCCGTCGGCTTGGTCGAACGTCAGGGTGACTGCGCCGCTGCGCAACGCGTCATGCAGGCGATCCTGACGGTCAAAGAAGCGACGCTGGGTCTCTTGATCACCGATCCCGTCGGGCTCTTCTATCAGATCTAGGGGTGTCACCGGGATTGTGGGCTGGTTATCCGCTGAAAGGCCAAGAAGCGCCTTGCCGATCATATCGCGGCTTACGGCGCTGCCCTGCGCGATGTCAGTGACGACAACGCTTTGCCCCACCACGCCAAGCCTGAGCCCGAGCCACGGCTGGGCTGTCGCCACCCATGTCAGGGCAGCGGCGGCGGCCAGATAGAGCCCGACGCAAAGCGCGAAAACGGCTCCGGGGGCGACATGTGGACGTGTCATCTTATGGACCACACAGCGGAATTTATAATTGCAAATTTAATCATTCTATACGGCTCATCTTCTCAAAATACTCTTGTCGGAGGACACCCCCTGAACGGGGGGGAGACGATTTCATGAAGTAGGTATCTAAAAAGTGAAGAAGAATTTTTTAAATCAAGCAAGGGGAATTTCATGAAACACGCACGTCTTAGTATTGTTATTGCAAGCCTTGGGGCAGCAACGGTCTTGTCTGGTTGTAATGGAAGCGGCTCCGCCGGCGGGCTTGTTGGCGGCGGCGCAGGTGGCGGGCAGGATTTTGAAACAGCCTTTAACGCTGTCAGTCAAAAGGCCCCCACTTCGGATATGCCCACGTCGCTGAAAGCCAGCTATGAGGGTCAGATGAAGGTCGGCGTGAACAGTGGATCGGCCCAGATTTTCGGCACCGATATCGATGCGAATAGCGCGGAAATCATTGGCGATCTGGCAGTCGATGTGGATTGGACCGACGGGCAGACCACCAATCCGTTCACCGGAACGGCCTCCAACATCGTCGCGACAGAGGCGGGCACCTCGAACTCCGTCAAACTGGACGGGACGCTGACGGTCGATCAAGGCTTGCCAGCCTCACTCAGCCGTACCACCATTCCGGCGCAGGTCGTCGCGGGCGTCAATATCCCCGAGCAGAACACCGGCGCGATGCTGTTCCATATGTCCGGTCGGCTTAGCAGTGACGAGAACGAAGGGGACGCCACCTTGCAGTTCGGCGGAAACTTCATGGGGCCGGGTGCAGAATCGATGCTTGGACCGGTATCTGGCGGTATCAACGATGTGAACAATCCCTCGCCGCAGATTTTCGACGCGGGCGTCGGTGGTACATTCTACGCCAACAAGAAATAGAAGCGACGGATAAGCGGGTCTCTTGGATGCGGTCAATTACCGGCCGCAAAAACCCGCTTTCCCCGCGGTAGCCGAGGTCTTTGATGCGGCGAATTTTATACAATCTATTTTTAATCTTACTGGCCTCGCCATTAGCGGCCTTTTCCCTTGATGATGCAGAACAAAGCATCCTCAAGGGAAAAGCCGCAGAGGTTATTCCATTGCTCGAGGGGTATTCACCCAAGACCGAGACAGAGACCCTGCGCCGGATGTGGATTCTAGGGGTCGCCTACAACCGTTCCGGAAAGTCACACCAAGCCGTTGCCCCGCTGGCGCGGCTTGTGATCTTGCGGCCAGACGATCCCACGTTCCGGCTTGAGCTGGCGAACGCATTGGTGAAAAGCGACCAGATCGAACGGGCGCGATATCACCTTGAACTGGCCAAGGGCGCGGGTTTGTCGCCCTCTGTCCAGGCAAAAGTGCAGGCGGAGCTTGACCGTTTGGCCAAACCGAAAAAATGGCAGGGCTATTTCCGTTTTGCCATTGTGCCCGAAAGCAATGCCGCCCGCCGGACCTCTGCAGAGACGGTGAACCTCAGCGGCTTTGTGCTGCGGCTGGACCCGAATTCCCGCGCCCAATCCGCCACAGCGTTCGAGATTGGCACGGGCGTCGCGACCGTGCCGCGTCTTACGGACGCCTTACGCGCCAGGTTCGCGCTGGATCTGGATGCCCGGCTTTTCGACGGGCGTGCGCCCGATGAAGTGACCCTTCGGACCAGTGCATCCCTGCTGCATTTCGCCGATGAGGGGCGTCTTGTCTCGGCCGAGATCTATGGATCGCAGCGCTGGATTGATGACGCGGCCTATGCGCATACCTTGGGCCTTGGCCTGTCCTATACGCGCAACCTCGGCACCCGCGCCCGCGCCACGGCGGTGCTTCAGCGCGAACGTATCACCTACGATGGCAGCGGTGTCGACGTGAACCGAACAGCAGGTGCTGCGCAATTCGCTTATGCGGCATCGTCGCAGCTTGTGTTTCGCGTAGGTATGCGCGCGGAAACCCGTGCCAGTTCTTACAGCCCCGTCGCGGGCCATGCGGCGGGCGTCACCATCGGCGGCGATTATTCCTTTGCCGGCGGTCTTCGGGTCGGGCTGGATCTGTCGTTTGATCGGAACGAATTTGACGGCGTGCATCCCATCTTCGGCGTTGCCCGCGTCGACAAGAAATCAAGCGTCATGCTGAACCTGTCCAACCAGAACTGGAGCTACAAGGGATTTACCCAGGTTCTGAGGCTCGGGTTTGAAGAGCAACGCTCCACCATCTCGATCAACAGGTTTCGCAACGCCACTGCCAGCATCGGCCTGACACGATCGTTTTGAAGAACTTCGGCCCTAAGTCGCTGGCCGCTTACATAAGGTTCGGTCGTGCCTTCGAGATATGGCTCGTCACCCGGCAAGCGAACCTGCGGCCGACCCGGAAAACCGGGTTGAACCGTCAGGTTTGCCCGCCGGGTGCCTTAGGGCAAAGCGGCGCGTTATTTGAAGACCGGCTGACGCTTTTGCATCTTGGCGGCGACGACCTCTGCGAATTCCGGAGATTTCAGCTGCTCGGCGAACAGCACCGATTCACGCTCCATCTGGGCGGTCATCTGGTCCTTGCCATGACGGATCAGCGCCTTGGTTTTGATAACCGAGGTCGGTGCCGCCTGCGCCAAACCAGCCGCAAGCGACGCGACTTCGGTGGTAAAACCGGACGAGGGAGCGACACGCGACACCAACCCAAAACGCAGCGCCTCTGCCGCATCAAGAACGCGATTGGCCAGCAGCATATCGTTCGCCACGGCCATGCCGACGGTGGCGGGCAGCAAAAGCGACGAGGCGGCCTCGGGTACCAGTCCCAGTTGGACGAATGGCGTGCTGAATGTGGCCGTGTCGGCGGCGATAATCAGGTCGCAATGCAGTAGCATCGTCACCCCGACACCAATGGCCGGTCCGTTTACAGCGGCAATCAGGGGTTTGGGGCAGGTGGAGATCGCGGTCAGAAACCGGATAACGGGCGGCACACCGTCGCTGCGGGCTCCCTTGGCAAAATCCTGCAAGTCATTCCCGGACGTAAAGTAGTCTTCCGCACCTGTGATTACGAAGGCGCGTACGGCGTCGGATTGGGCATAGTCTTCCAGCGCGTCGGCCATAGCGGCATACATATCCTGCGTAATGGCATTGCGCTTTTCGGGGCGCGCGATGGTCATGGTCGTGACTCGTTGGTCGGTGTGTAGCTTGATGTTTTCGGTCATGTTTGATCCTGTTGATTTGAATGGCGATGGAAATCGGTTGCGGTTCAAGACGCGCCCATGAGCCAATTGCTGAATTCGGCCCATAAAGCGTCGCGGCCTTTGCGCAATGCGCCTTCGTGCCCGATCCGCGTTACACCGACCTGCGATGGTGTGCGGATGATCACCTCGTGCGGGGCGGCTGGATAACACTTTAAAAGGTCGGATGCGGTTGACGGCGTCGCAATCGGGTCATCGGGGAATATCCAAGACCGGATAGGGGCTGTGACCTCGTCGTAGTGATGCGGGGCCAGTTTCGTTGCGAGGTCCGGTTGAAAATAGCTGCGGCGCTGGCTCCACCGGCGCCATGTCTTGAACAGTTTCGGTGGCAGCGCTTCGCCCCGCCAGCCGCCCGCCGGTTTGATATAGCCGTAGCGCAGCAGCAAATAGGGGCCCAACACCCACCAGAAATAAAGCTCGGACGGGATATTGCGCAGGTGGTGGCCGCCGAAATAACCGGTCCCGACAGAAACAAACGCGTGTCTGGTGATCTTGGAGTGGTTCGGCATGAGGCCGACAAAATGCCCGCCGACACTGTGGCACAGATGGGTCAGCGGTAGGCCCGGTGCCGCCTCCTCCAGCGCATTTAGGGCGGCGGGCGCGTCAAGCCGTCCCCAGTCGGGGTAGTCGATACCGGATCTAGCCAGATCCTTGCCCTTCGATCCCCCAATCCCCCGATAGTCATAGGTCAGGACAACGGCACCTTGGCGGGCCAGATACATCGCGAGGCCCGTATAAAACTGACGCGGGAACCCCGTGCCGGCCGAGATCAATACCGCGATTTTGGGCGAGGGTGAGGTATAGATGTCTGCCTCCAGCTCCCATCCATCGGTGGCGGCGAAGCGGATGGTCGTTTGGGTAATGTCTTCAGTCATCGGCTGGCCCTTTC
>NZ_NHBI01000067.1:0-41989 GCF_002167505.1 Sulfitobacter sp. TMED3
CATTCGGCAGGCTGTCGCAGCGGGGACNAATATCACCTATAAGATCCTNTANAACGANGCNGTGGCCATGACCGGGGGGCANCCGGTGGACGGGCCGATCAGCGTGACCGGNATCGCGCAGGCCTGTCGTGCNGAAGGGGTCCAGCGCATCGCCTTGGTGTCGGATGTGATCGACAAATTCGANCGCGGCGATTTCCCCCAAGGNACCAGCTTTCACNCNCGTGAAGAGATGGACANCGTGCAGCGCGAACTGCGCGAGGTCAAAGGCGTGTCGGTGCTGATCTACGAACAGACCTGCGCNACCGAGAAACGCCGCCGCCGCAAGCGCGGGCAGATGGAGGACCCCAAACGCTTTGCCTTCATCAACCCCGCTGTATGCGAGGGCTGCGGCGATTGCTCGCTTGAAAGCAACTGTCTGAGCATCGANCCGCTAGAGACGGATCTNGGCCGCAAGCGCAAGATCAACCTGTCGAGCTGCAACAAGGATTTCTCGTGTCTGAACGGGTTCTGCCCCAGCTTCGTCACCCTTGAAGGCGCGGTGCGGCGTAAGAAAACCGGGGCAGAGGTCGATGTGGACGCGCTGCTGGCGGGNATCTCGCGTCCCGAACTGCCCAGCCTTGATGCGCCCTTTGATCTGTTGGTCACNGGCGTNGGCGGCACCGGCGTGATCACGGTCGGCGCGCTGATCACCATGGCCGCGCATCTGGAGGGCAAGGGGGCCAGCGTGCTGGATTTCACCGGNTTCGCGCAGAAGTTCGGCACGGTGCTTAGCTTTATCCGGATCGGCGCGCGCCCTGATGCGATCCATCAGGTGCGCATTGATCACGGGGCGGCGGATGCGGTGATTGGCTGNGANATCGTCGTTTCCTCTGCNGCGCAGGCGTCGGTCTACTATGGGCCCGCGACCAAGGTGGTGTTGAACCTCGCCGAAATGCCCACGGGCGATCTGGTGTTGCACCGTGACGCGCAGCTGCACACCGACCAGCGCGAGAGCGTGATCCGCGATACCGTGGGGGNTGAAAACCTTGCCGGTTTCGATGCCAATGCGATGGCAGAACGGTTTCTGGGCGATACGGTTTTNGCCAATATGATCATGCTGGGNTTCGCGTGGCAGAAAGGGCTGGTGCCNGTGTCCCACGGNGCGCTGCGGCAGGCGNTCGTGNTGAACGGCGTGGCNATCGACAAGAANCATCGCGCCTTTGATCTGGGCCGCGTGATGGCGGAAACGCCTGACGCGCTGGCCNTGCCGTCGAGCGAACAGCCAGNCTTGGACAGCGCCGCGTTGATCGCGGANCGGGCCGACCGGTTGCGGGCCTATCAAAACGACAGCTACGCGCAGCGCTACCGCGACAGGNTTGCGCAGTTCCGCGCCGCCGTGCCCGCCGCCCATGCCGAAGCGCTGACAGAGGTCGCGGCCAAGGCCCTGTTCAAACTGATGGCGTTCAAGGATGAATACGAGGTCGCGCGGCTGCACCGCGATCCTGCCTTTGCCGANATGTTGGCGCAGGAGTTCGAGCCGGGGTTCAAGATCAACTACCATATGGCTCCGCCGATCGTGTCTTTGCGCAAGGACGCGCGGGGNCGNCCCGTCAAGCGCGCGTTNGGTGCATGGTTCNCGCCGGTNTTGACCGCACTGTCGAGGCTGCGTCCGCTACGGGGCACGGCGCTGGATGTGTTTTCCTACACTCAGGAACGTCGCGAAGAAGTGGCGCTGATCCGCTGGTACGAAGCCTTGCTGGCAGAGCTGCCCGCCAAGACCGACGAGTCAACGGTTAAGACGGTACAAGAGCTGCTGGCACTGCCGATGGATATTCGGGGCTANGGNCCGGTGAAACACGCCGCTATCGAACAGGCGCGCGCAGAGGAGGCGCGGCTGCGGAAANTGCTCTGACGGNACTTCATAAANTGGTTTAAGTGTGGCNTTTGTGTATTGGNTATCAGTNGTTTNGNTTAAAANCCTCANCTGATAAGTTAGCTGANTTCGCGCGCTCTACTGANCNGTAGAACGCGCGAAATCCAGCCAGATGGGCAGGTGGTCCGANGCGCGGCGCGCATCNTCAGTCTCGCAGACGCCACCGTCAATCACATGCAGCGCGTCATCCACCGCGATGCGATCCAGTGCGGCCAAAGGCANGCGCGCNTGATAGCTTTTNCCCGGTGCNTANATGTCAAAGTGATGCGCCAGACGCCCAAGCCCGACGTTCAGCGACCATTCATTCATATCGCCCGCGATCAACGTCGGNCGTTTNGACTGCGCATCNAGATGGGCAATGAGCGCGGAAAGCTGAGCGCGCCGCGACCGGCGCATCAGCCCCAGATGGGTGGCGATGATGCGCAGCGGGACATCGCGCAGGTCGAAATCCACCACCATCGCACCGCGCGGCTCCATCCCCGGCAGGTTCAGGTGTTTGACCTCGATCAGCTCTGCCTCGGGGCGCAGCAAGACGGCGTTGCCATGCCATCCGATGCTGACCTCACTGGGGACAGGCACCGCGATCAAACCGGTCTGCGCCGTCACTTGATCCATGGGAAGCGCCGAGGGGCGGGGGCCAAGGCGCATGTCGGCCTCTTGCAGCACAACGATATCCGCCGCGAGCGTCTGGATCACGCGCAGGATGCGGGCGGGATCCCGTTTGCGGTCGGTGCCCATGGCCTTGCGCATGTTGTAGCTGGCGATGCGAAGGGGGGCTTGGGTCACAAGATCGGTGCTCCTATGCGAAAGACGCCCTCGGCCAGACGGCGGGGCAAATGCGGGCTTGGCATATTCTCGTGGCAGTCTGCCTCGCGGGCCGTGAACCAGTCCGACAGGGTTGACACGCTGCGTGCATCATAAACGAACAACATCGCCTCAAAGTTCAAAAGCATACTGCGCACGTCGAAATTCGCCGTGCCCACAAGCGCTACATCGTCAATCAGCGCGGCTTTCGCGTGGATCATCGCAGGTTCAAAGTATTTGACCTTGGCCCCTGCGGTATGCGCATCGCGCAGATAGCCGCCACGGGCGAAGTCCGCGATATGCTGGTTCGACTTCTGCGGCACCAGAATACGCACATCCACGCCGCGCAGCGCCGCGATGCGCAGCGCATTGGCCAGCGGCTCGGTCGGGACGAAATAGGGGGTGGCGATCCAGATACGGGTTTTCGCCAGATGCAGCGCGCGAATGATCCCGTCGTGCAGCGGGTCTTCGACAATATCAGGGCCCGAGGGGATCAACTGCACCGTCGCATTGCCCGCGGTGGTGGGGGCAGGCGTTGTGATATGATCCACGTCTTCACCACAGGCGACTTCCCAGTCCGAGCGGAAGACATCGCAGAAAGTCTGTACCGATTGCCCTTCAAGGGTGAAGGCCAGATCAACCCAGTGATCGCTGTGCGGGTGGTCTGACATATAGTGTTCGCCAATGTTCATCCCGCCCGAAAAGACACGGGCATGATCGGCGATGATCATCTTGCGATGGTTGCGCAGGTTTAGATGGCCACTGCTGGGCAGTTGCAGGATCGGCGAAAAGAACAGCACCTCGCCGCCGGCCTTGCGCAGCGCCTTGACCGCCTTGGAGGGCCCGCGCAAGGTGCCAAGCCGGTCCATCAGCAGGCGCACCTTGACGCCGTTGCGGGCTTTTTCGGTCAGGGCGTCGACCACGTGATTACCGGTGTCATCGTCCGAGACGATATAGAACAGCACATCAATCGTCTGTGTCGCGCTCTCGATCACTTCCATCGCGGCGGCATAGGCGGTTTGCGGTGTATCATGCAGGTTCAGTCGCTGTGCTTCCAGCGCGGGGGGCAGGTTGAAGCTCTGGAACATCTCGTCCAGCGCATGCACGGGCGTTTGCGGGTCTTCTTTCTGGGTAAATATAATAGGCTCGTAGCGTTTACCCTGTTTGCGAAAGCCAAGCGCCAAGAACAAGGGCGCGGCGACATAGGGCATCACCACCAGAAACAGGATCCAGGCGGCAGTTGATTGTGGGCTGCGGCGCTGCTGAAGCAGGATGAAGGCCACGCCGAGGGTCAAAAGGATGACGCCAACGACCTCTATATGGGTAATGAAGAAATTGATCATACTCGTTTCGCCTCGATTATGCCGGACATGCTGTCATCCGGGCCGCATCGCTACCTAGCACATAGGGGGGTAAACGCCACTTTTTGCGGCATTTTCGCGGGATTTCCGCTGTAGCCTACGCGCAGATTGTTCCATCTTCTTGAAAATTTAATTTCGGGTGATTTTGGCGCATCTCCGCGGAACTGCGTTTTAGCCTTGGTGGAAAGGGTTAATAGCGGCGACGGGCCGCCGAGACGCCGTGCATTTGAGCAACAATTTACCGATCACCAACCCGTGATTGGGAAATCCCGAAACCAGATCTTAGCTGCCGTGTTGTGTCGATGAAGCGGGAAGCGCCCGCTCCGGTACAAACTGATCGAGGAGTTACGATTATGAAACGCACTATGAAACTTGCATCCGCAGCCGTTCTGGCATCCACAGCATTCGCTGGCGCAACATACGCCGGTAGCCTGGCAGAGCCAGTGGTTGAGCCCGTAATGACCGCACCCGTTCCTGCACCCGACCTGGGTGGCGACTGGACAGGCTTCTACACCGGTCTGCAACTGGGCTATTCCGACGCTGAGGTCGACAACGGTCTGGAAGGTGACAACGGGTCCTACGGTTTCCACGCTGGTTACAACTACGACTTCGGTCGCTTTGTATTGGGCGGTGAGCTGGACTACGACAAAACAGACATCGATCTGAACGACGCTGCAGGCGTAACACAGGGTTCCATCGACTCCGTTGCTCGTGCGAAAATCAAAGGTGGTTACGACTTGGGTAGCACTCTGATCTACGCGACCGGCGGTTACGCTCGTGCCGATACTACCATGGGTGACGAAGACGGTGCCTTCTATGGTGTCGGTATGGACTACAAAATCACCGAGCAATACAGCGTTGGTGCAGAACTGCTTGAGCACAAGTTTAACGACGTAAGCGGTGTTTCCGGTAACGACGCAGACGTAACCACATTCAACATCCGTGGTTCCTACCGCTTCTAAGCTGACACGCTGACAACTGGCGGTGTATCTGCCGAGGGCGTCGCATAACGGCGCTCTCGGCAGGAAATAATAATGTGCCAGTCAAAAAGGCCGGAGGATTATCCTCCGGCCTTTTTCGTATGTTGGTAGCTGCGGTCGCGCGACGCTTTCGTCAGGCGGCGAGGCTTTCCGCGAAGTCGCATACTGTCGCCAGCGCTTGGGCAAAGCGCGTGTCCTCGATGGTCATCGCGACGCGGATATGCCCGGCCGCTGCCGTCCCGAAGCTTTCGCCGGGCATCACCGCGATGTGGTGTTTTTCCAGCAGCGCATAGGCGAAATCCTCGCCGCTCATACCGGTGCTGCGCACATCCAACATCAGATACATCGCGCCTTGGGCGGGTACGAGGCTGACGGCGTTCTGTCGCGTTAGAATGTCTTGCGCCAGCAGACGGCGGCGCTGGAAGGGCGCGGCGATCTCTGTCTCGAAACCGGTGCCTTGGTTCAGCGCGAACAACGCCGCGTCCTGNATNTANCCGGGCACGCCATAGGTCGTGTGGGTCGCCAGATTGGTCAGATGCTCGATCGCATCCACNGGCCCGACGATCCAGCCGCAGCGCGANCCGGTCATCGCGTGGCTTTTCGACATCGACCCCACGACCAGAGTATGCTCCGCCATCCCGTCCAGCGCGCGCGGCGAGAGNTGCNCGCCCTCCCAGACTTGTGTGTCGTAAACCTCGTCCGAGATCAGCCACATGTCGTGATCGCGGCAGACCTGCGCGATGCCTTCAAGCGTTTTGCGGGAATAGACAACNCCGGTGGGGTTGTTGGGCGAGTTCACCAGCAGCGACGCGGCGTTGGTCTGTTTCGCAGCGGCGGCAATCACGTCCGCACGGGGCTGGAACGCATCCTCCGCACGGGCGGCGATCGCATGGGGCAGGGCGCTGACACCGCGGATCGTACCGGGGTAGGTGGCGTAATAGGGATCGATATAAAGCGCTGTATCGCCGGGGTTGCAGGTCGCCATATGCGCGGCAAACAGCGCGCTTTGACCACCCGGCGTGATCAGCACATTGTCGCGCGTCGTCGGCACACCGGTACGTTCCTGCAACCGCGCGGCCACGGCATCGCGCAGACCCGTGGTGCCGGGGATGGCCGCATACCCTGTGTGACCGGCCAAAGCGGCGCGGTGCATATCTTGCAGGATCGGTGCAGCGGTNCGGATGTCATGTTCGCCAATCGTCAGCTCTGTCACCTGCGTACCCTGTTCAATCATCTGGCGGGCGCGCAGGAAAACGCCCCAGCCGTCTGATCCGCCGCCAAGCAGCCCTGTGATGCGCGATGATAGTTGCATGCCGTCTCTCCCTCGTAACTTGAAGACGCAGGGGCGCAGAGCATGGTTGATTTGTCAATCAGGCTTGACCGCCAGTGGCGGGACGGGCTACGCAGACGGCATGAAGATGATGCCACTCATTATTTGCTGTATTACCTGCTAAGACCTTCCGGCGGGCTTGCTCACATCGTTTTCTTCCCGAGATTTCTGTGCCATGCCCGCGCAATCCTTGCGTAAGGACGCGCCATGACCACGATCAAGCTGCACAACACGAAAACCCGCAAACGCGAGGATTTCACCCCGATTGATGATAANAACGTGCGGATGTATGTCTGTGGGCCCACGGTGTACGACCGCGCCCATCTGGGCAATGCGCGCCCCGTNATCGTGTTTGACGTGCTCAACCGGTTGCTGCGCCATGTCTATGGNGACGCCCATGTGACCTATGTGCGNAACTTCACGGATGTGGATGACAAGATCAACGCGCGCGCAGCNNAAAGNGGNCGGTCNATNGGNGAGATCACCGCCGAGACAACCCAGTGGTTTCTGGACGANATGGCCGNNGTCGGCGCGCTTGAGCCCGACCACATGCCACGCGCCACCGCCTATATTCCGCAGATGGTCGCGATGATCGAAGANCTGATCGCCAANGGACACGCCTANGCCGCCGAGGGGCATGTGCTGTTCTCTGTCGAAAGCTACAAAGCCTATGGCGCGCTGTCGGGCCGGTCGATCGACGATATGATTGCCGGCGCGCGGGTCGAGGTTGCGCCCTACAAGCGTAACCCGATGGATTTCGTNCTGTGGAAGCCNTCGGACGACGCGACGCCGGGGTGGGACAGCCCNTGGGGCCGTGGCCGCCCCGGCTGGCACATCGAATGCTCCGCNATGGCGGACGAGCTGNTNTGGAAAGAGCCNCTGCGTCAGGATCGTCTNTCGGANNAGGCGAAGAGCGCANCTCANGTCTTTGACATCCACGGCGGCGGTCTGGACCTGCAATTCCCNCACCACGAGGACGAGATTGCCCAAAGCTGCTGCGCCAATGGNACCGACGAGATGGCGCGCTACTGGCTGCANAACGAGATGNTGCAGGTCGAGGGCAAGAANATGTCCAANTCGCTTGGNAACTTCTTCACCGTACGCGATCTGCTGGATCAAGGCGTGCCCGGAGAGGTGATCCGTTTNGTCATGCTCAGCACGCATTNCCGCAAGCCGATGGACTGGACCGAGAAGAAACGGGACGAGGCGGAGAGGACGTTAAGGAAGTGGATGGATCTGACACGAGATTTAGAACCTTGCGACCCTACCACCTTCGAGCCCGATCAGAAACTGATCGACGCCCTTGCCGACGACTTGAATACGCATCTCTCGTTGACCTATCTGAATGCGCTGACCTCGCAACCACAAAAGCTGCTTGATCACGCGCGCTGGCTTGGGTTCCTAAGCGACAAAGCGCGATCTGCTTATACTTCGAGTATGGGAAGCGGTGTATCTGACGTATTTGCCGCTCTGGCCAGTCGTCTTGAAGAACTGCGACAGAAGGCCATGGAGAGCAAGGATTTCTCTCAAGTTGATGCATTCAAAGCTGCACTGCTTGATGCTGGTATCGAGGTGAGGATGAGCAAGCAAGGTGTGGACGTTATGCCAGGGCCAGATTTCGACCCTGCCAAACTGGATGCATTGAAGTGACGTGCTCCGCTTTCAGTGCTGGTGCTTGCGCGACATGCGGGAGTGAGGGGCCAGCCCCTCACGCTCCCCGGAGTTTATCTGGCAAAATGAAGGAGGGATCGCTGCGATGACCCGCGAACGCCTTTATCTGTATGACACCACGCTGCGCGACGGGCAGCAGACCCAAGGGGTGCAATTCTCGACCGCCGAAAAGATAACGATTGCCAGCGCGCTCGATACGTTGGGGGTGGACTACATCGAGGGCGGCTGGCCCGGCGCGAACCCGACGGACAGTGCCTTTTTCGACGCGGCACCTACCACGCGGGCGAAGATGACGGCCTTTGGCATGACCAAGCGCAACGGCATGTCGGCGCAGAACGATGATGTGCTGGCGGCGGTGATGAATGCGGGCACGCGGACGGTCTGCTTGGTGGGAAAGACCCATGATTTTCACGTCTTGGCAGCGCTCGGCATTACGCTGGACGAGAACACGGACAATATCGCGAAATCCATCGCGCATCTGGTGGCGCAGGGCCGCGAGGCGCTGTTCGATGCAGAGCATTTCTTTGACGGCTACCGCGCCAATCCCGATTATGCGCTGACCGCGATCAAGGCGGCCTATGAGGCGGGCGCGCGGTGGATCGTGCTTTGTGATACCAATGGCGGCACCATGCCCGCCGAGGTCGGGCGCATCACAGCCGAGGTCATCGCCGCAGGTATCCCCGGCGATCATTTGGGCATCCATACCCATAACGACACCGAAAACGCGGTCGCCTGTTCGCTGGCCGCCATTGACGCGGGCGCGCGGCAGATACAGGGCACGTTGAACGGCTTGGGCGAACGCTGCGGCAATGCCAACCTGACCACGCTGATCCCGATTTTGCTGCTGAAAGAGCCCTATGCCAGCCGGTTCGACACGGGAATCCCGCTAGACGGTCTGGCGAACCTCACCCAGATCAGCCGTGCGCTGGACGAGATCTTGAACCGCGTGCCGACCAAACAGGCGGCCTTTGTCGGGTCGTCGGCCTTTGCGCATAAGGCGGGGCTGCATGCCAGCGCGATCCTGAAAGACCCGTCCACCTATGAACATATCGACCCCGCGCTGGTCGGCAACACGCGCATCATTCCCATGTCGAACCAGGCGGGCCAGTCGAACCTGCGCCGGCGCCTGGAAAGTGCGGGCTTGACCATCGCCAAGGGGGATCCGGCCTTGGGGCAGATCCTTGACGAGGTGAAGGCGCGCGAGGCCGAAGGCTATAGCTATGACACCGCTCAGGCCAGCTTTGAGCTGCTGGCGCGGAAGGCTCTGGGACAGATGCCGGATCTCTTCGAGGTAAAACGCTACCGTGTGACCGTCGAGCGGCGCAAAAACAAATACGACCAGATGGTCAGCCTGTCAGAAGCGGTTGTCGTCGTGAAAGTTGATGGCGAGAAACGTCTGTCGGTGAGCGAAAGCATGGATGCCGAAGGCTGCGACCGCGGGCCGGTGAACGCGCTCAGCAAGGCGCTGGTCAAGGATCTGGGGCAGTACTCGGCACTGCTCGAAGATATGCATCTGGTGGATTTCAAGGTGCGGATCACGCAAGGTGGCACAGAGGCGGTGACGCGGGTGATCATCGACAGCGAAGACGGGCAGGGGCGGCGCTGGTCTACTGTGGGTGTGTCGGCCAACATCGTCGATGCGTCTTTCGAAGCACTGTTGGACGCGATCCGCTGGAAGCTGATCCGCGACCGCAAGGGATAGGACCCATGGAATTTGATGCCGATCTAAGCGCCTGCGCGGCCATTATCGAGCGTGCCGATCCGCTGCGCTTTCGCGCCAGCATGGCCGCCCCTGTGCCCGCACGCCGTGTGTTCTTCCCGCTTTATGCCTTTAATATCGAGGTGGCGCGCGCGCCCTGGGTGACGCAGGAAACCATGATCGCCGAGATGCGTTTGCAGTGGTGGCGCGATGTCTGTGACGAGATCGCGAACCGTGGCGTTGTGCGGCGGCACGAGGTTGCGACACCCCTTGCACTGGCCATCTCGCCCGAAGACGCGGTGTTGCTGGACACGCTGGCCGCGGCGCGTCGGTGGGATATCTACCGCGATGCCTTTGAGGATACCGCCCATTTCGACGCCTATATCGACCAGACCGCGGGCCATCTGATGTGGGTGGCCGCGCGGTCTTTGGGACCGGCGGAGGAGACCACGGTGCGCGATGCGGCCTATGGGGCGGGGGTGGCGGCTTGGCTGCACGCGATCCCGCAGCTGGTAGAGCAGGGGCGTGTGCCGTTGTTGGATGGCACCGACGCTGGCGTTGTGGCGCTGGCCCAAAAGGCGCGGGCGCGGTTGCGACAGGCGCGGGCCAACCGTGGCAAGATCTCGAAAGCGGCGCGACCGGCGATGTATAGCGTCGGCGCGGCAGACAAGGTGCTGAGCGCGGCCATCGCCGCCCCCGGGCGTGTCAGCGCCGGAGAGCTGCCGCCGATGAATGATTTCGCCCTGTCGTGGCGGGCTTTGTCGGGGCGTTGGTAGCCCTAGACCCGCGCGCTACGTTGCCGCAGCATCAGCCAGATCAGCGACCCGCCTGCCAGCACCAGAAACGGGATCATCGCGATATTGACGGCGGCCCAGCCTTCGACGGGATTGCCGCCGGAGCAGTTCATCAGCCCGCCACTTGACAGCGACGCAAAGGTCACCCCGCCAAAAACCAACAGATCGTTCAGCCCTTGCATGCGGCCACGCTCGTGCGGTTCATGGGCACCGGCCAGCATGGATGTCGCGCCGATAAAGCCGAAGTTCCAGCCGATCCCCAGCAGGATCAGCGCGATGTAGAAGTTGTTCAGCTCCACCCCCTGCAGCGCGACCACACCGGCCCCCGCAAGGATCGCGATGCCAAGGCCGAGGATCTTTTCGACCCCGAATTTCGCGATCAGGTGGCCGGTGAAAAACGACGGCGCATACATCGCCAGAACGTGGCCTGTGACCACATGGGACGCATCCACGATGTCATAGCCGCAGCCCACAACCGCCAGCGGGGTCGAGGTCATGACAAGGTTCATCAGCGCATAGGATACCATGCCGCAGATCACAGCGACGGCGATGCGCGGGGTCTTCAAAAGCTCCATCCGGGAGCGGCCCTTGGGGGCATCTACGGCCGGCACGGGCGGCTTGGGGATGTTGAGGAAGGCGAAAAGCACCATGCCCACGGCGTTCAGCGCAATCGCGGCGAGGTAGACCGGGAAAAACCGCATCATCGTCGCATCGCCGTTTGCTCCGGTCAGAAACCCTACCAGCTGCGGCCCGATGATGGCCGAGATCAGCCCGCCCGCCATGACATAGGAAATCGCCTTGGGCCGGAACGCGTCAGATGCGGTGTCCGTCGCTGCAAAGCGGAAAAACCCTTGCGAGCACATGTAGATGCCGATCAGATAGCTGCCCAGCAGGAAGGTCATGAAGCTCTGGATCGTCAGGGCATAGGCGCAAAGCGCGGCCCCCGTCATCCCGCCAAATGCGCCGGCCACGAAGCCCGCGCGACGGCCAAAGCGTTGCATCACCGTCGACAGCCACGGGGCCGTGGTCATCGACCCGAAGACGATCATAGAGATCGGCAATGTCGCGAGGCAGACGTTCGGCGACAGCTGTTGCCCCGCCAATCCGCCGACCACAAAATACATCGGCATCTGGCTGCCAAGAAAGGCCTGCGCGGTCACCAGCACGGCGACGTTGCGCTTGGCGCGAGTGTCATCAATCACTGTCATGGTGAATGCGTAGACCGGGCTTTCGGGGGCTGCAAGGGCCTTGCGTCCGGCGGCGGGGTCAACGATGGTCGCGCCATGAACCGGGGCCCCCATATTCTGCTGATCTCTGGCAGCGCCGAAGCGCATGAGATCGCCGCTGCTATGGCGGAGTCCGACGTCTCTGCACGCGCCGTGTTAAGGCGGGCAGAGCGCAGCTTTGGACCGCTGGCCGTACCATCCGAGATCTGGTCGCCGCGCACCGTGGATGAGATGGCAGCTTACCTGCGCGCCCATGAGTTTACCGCTGTGCTGGACGCAGGGCACGGGTTTGACGCGGATATTTCGCAGATCGCTTTTGACGCCGCCGCGCGGTTGGGGCTGCCTTATCTGCGTGTCCTGCGGCCCATGTGGGACATCTCGGCACCGGTTGAACGGGCCGCGTCGATCGCGGCAGCGGCACGGATGATCCGACCCCAAGCACGGGTCTTTGCCGCGACGGGGCGCGGAACGGTGGAGGATTACGCGCCCTTCGCAGGCGCGCGGCTTTATCTGCGGCAGACCAACGCGCAGGCCCGAACCAAGCTGCCCGCCTTTGCCGAAGCCGTCTATGGCCAGCCGCCCTTCACTCGGGCGGCGGAGGAAGCGTTGTTTCGCGCCTTGCAGATCGATACGCTGGTCCTGCGCAACGTCGGTGGCGTGCCAAGCCGCCCCAAATTGGACGCAGCGCGCGCGATGGGTCTGCGGGTGATTGCCATTGACCGTCCGGCGGCTCCCGTCGGCGCGCAGGTTGTCGCCGCGCCGGATGGGGCGATCCGCTGGGTCGAGACGCTGACAACGGGGGGCACAACCGGATGAGCATCGGACGCATAATCACCGGCGACGCGGATGTCGCCGAAGGGGCTGATAGGCTCGCGGCCCATGTGCCGCAGTTTGCTACCGCCTTGTCCGTGACTGGCCCTTTGCCACTGCGGTTGCGTGCGGACGGGTTTGACGCGCTGATCGGGGCGATCATCAGCCAGCAAGTCTCTGTCGCGTCGGCCAATGCCATGCGTGCCAAGATGGATGCGGCGGGACTGACCCATGAGACGGCGATACTCGCCGCGGGCGAGGATGGCCTGCGCGCGGCGGGGCTGAGCCGCCAGAAAATCCGCTATGTGTTGGCGTTGGCTGAGGCGGGGATCGACTATACCGCCTTGCGGCACGCGCCTGATGCCGTGGTGATCGAGACGCTGACCGCGGTGCCCGGTGTCGGGCTGTGGACGGCGCAGATCTATGCGATGTTTTCGCTGGGCCGCGCCGATATCCTGCCGCAGGGCGATCTGGCCTTGCAAGAGGCCGCAAAAATCCTGTTTGATCTGCCCCAGCGACCAAAGCCGAAGCAGCTTGCGGACATGGCGCAGGACTGGTCGCCCTGGCGATCGGTTGCAGCCCGCATCCTGTTTTCGTACTACCGCGTGGCAAAACAACGGGAAGGGATTTCATGACACGAGTACTAAACGCAGAGCGCCGCGAACCGGTCTCGGGGGAAACGCGGTCTGCCGTCGTGTTCCTGCATGGCTATGGCGCGAATGGTGCCGATCTGCTGGGGCTTGCCGACCCGTTGGGGGAACATCTGCCAGACACGCTGTTCGTGGCCCCCGATGCGCCCGAAGCCTGTGCAGGTGCGCCCATGGGGTTCCAGTGGTTCCCGATCCCCTGGATCGATAATTCCTCTGAGGAAGAAGCCGAACGCGGGATGATGCAGGCGGTCGATGACCTGAACGCCTTTCTCGATGCGCTGATGGTGGACGAAGATCTGCTGCCCGAACAGGTCGTGCTGTTTGGCTTTTCCCAAGGTACGATGATGGCGCTGCATGTCGCGCCGCGCCGCGAAGATGCCGTGGCCGGTGTTGTCGCGTTTTCGGGCCGCTTGCTGTCGCCCGAGAGCCTGAAAGACGAAGCGGTCGTGCGCCCTCCGGTCTTGCTGGTGCACGGCGACGCCGACGATGTTGTCCCGCCGCAATCCCTGCCGCAGGCCGCCGAAACCTTGCAAGAGGCCGGATGGACGGACGTTTTCGCCCATATCATGAAGGGCACAGGCCACGGAATCGCCCCCGACGGGCTGAGCGTGGCGCTGGCCTTTATGCGCGACAAACTGGGTCTTTGATCCCATCCCCTGCGGGCGCATGCGCGACCCGCAGGAAGGCCCCGGCCGGATTGGCTGTTTCCGTCACATGCCTGTTACGTAATCAGCTTACGCATTCTGCGACATCTTGTATCCGTTTGCGACTTGTCAGACGCAAACCACGAGATATAGTCGAAAGCATCAGCGGGGCTGTCCCGCTGGACCGGACGCGGAACGGCAAGGGGCTATCGAACAATGGACGGCGACTTTAGAACTGAATTCACCCGAAGCCCGGCAGGGCTGAAAAACAAACCGGCCCTTGTGCTGAACGCGGATTACAGGCCCTTGTCCTACTATCCGTTGTCGCTGTGGCCCTGGCAGGAAGCGGTGAAGGCCAAATGGCTGGATCGGGTGGATATCGTCGCTGAATATGACGACTATGTTCACAGCCCGTCGATGCAAATTCGCATCCCGTCGGTGGTCGTTCTCAAAGATTATGTCAAACCTCAAAAGCGCGTGGCCTTCACGCGCTTTAATTTATTTCTGAGGGACGAATTCTGCTGCCAGTACTGCGGTGCACGGGGGGATCTGACCTTTGACCACGTGGTGCCCCGTGCGGCGGGCGGTATCACAAGCTGGCAGAACGTTGTTGCGGCGTGTAGCCCGTGCAATCTGAAAAAAGGGTCCAAGGCGCTGCACCAGACCGGGTTTCAGCTGCGCAAACCACCACGCCAGCCGCAAGCCGAGGATCTGCGCAATATGGGCCGGAAATTCCCGCCCAACTACCTGCATGATAGCTGGATGGATTTTCTTTATTGGGACGCGGAGCTTCAGGCGTGATCTAGGGCCGCACTTGTGCGTCCGCGTTAGAGGTCAAGCTCCACCCAGACGGGCACGTGATCGGAGGGTTTCTCGCGTCCGCGCACATCCTTGTCGACCTGGCAGTCGCGCAGGCTGTCGGCGATGGCAGGGCTCAGCAGGAAATGGTCGATACGGATGCCGTTGTTGCGGTTCCACGCGCCTGCCTGATAATCCCAAAAGCTGTAATGCCCCGGCCCTTGGGTCCGCGCGCGGAACGCCTCTGTCAGGCCAAGGGCCAGCAGACGTCGCCAGGCGGCGCGGGATTCAGGGCGAAACAACGCATCTTCCCGCCAGGCATCCGGCGTTGCCGCGTCTTCGGCCTGGGGAATGATGTTGAAGTCGCCCGTCAGCAGAAACGGTGTTTCCTCGGCCAAGAGTGCGCGCGCACGGTCTTCAAGACGCTGCATCCACGCCAGTTTGTAATCGTACTTCGGGCCCGGCGCGGGGTTGCCGTTGGGAAGGTACAACCCACAAAGCCGAACCGAAGAATGATCGCCCACGACCGTTGCCTCGATATAGCGCGCCTGTTCGTAGCTGTCGTCCCCGGGCAGTCCACGGGTCACATCCTCAAGCGGGAGCTTTGACAGGATCGCGACGCCGTTAAAGGATTTCTGCCCGTGGGTCTCGACGTTATAGCCGCGATCCTCGAACAGCTCGCGCGGGAAGCCTTCGTCGACGGATTTGATCTCTTGCAGAATGGCGACATCGGGCTGCGCGTCGTCGAGCCATTGAGGCAGGGCGTCGATCCGCGCTTTGATCCCGTTGATGTTAAACGTGGCGATTTTCATGGCGGCCCCCTGCATTGGTCCCCGCAGCTATCGCGCATACCGCAATATGGGGCAAGGGGGCTGCACCGGTTTGGGCAGGTTTCGCCCGCGATTCGAAGGTGAGCCGACAGTGCGTGCGCCGCCGCGGGGTGCTTTGCCTGCGTTCCGTTACAATTGTCGCTATTGTGGAGAACACGGCAGCGCCGCGTGGTTTCAACCGGATCAAAGACGCAGCGCATGTGGATGATTTACATCGTTAAAATGCGATCTTTTTGTCGCCTAGGTCAAAGCCCTGAGGTGGTGATTGATGAAGGGAGTGCAGCTTGAGGTTTAGTTGCCGA
Organism: Sulfitobacter sp. TMED3; assembly: GCF_002167505.1. Classification (NCBI taxonomy): domain Bacteria; kingdom Pseudomonadati; phylum Pseudomonadota; class Alphaproteobacteria; order Rhodobacterales; family Roseobacteraceae; genus Sulfitobacter; species Sulfitobacter sp. TMED3. The sequence goes on from NZ_NHBI01000067.1 coordinate 15,812, forward strand.
TTTCAAAATCACGTCAAAAAGGAAAACTCATGACCGCTATTGCTTACGTCGAAACTGCTTTCCCGAATGTTCACGCCGGGGCGGCATCGCTCCATCAGGGGGCGGGGACCGCGCTTTATACCACCGGCTGTATCAATGCAGGGCAAGACCCCCATTGTGGCCACGGCACCGGGCTGTTCACCACAGGATCACAGTCGGGACCGCAGGCAGGCGGCATGGCGACTGGGGAGCTTACCGGTTTGTTTACCACCGGCTGCTAATCCAGACACACCCTGCGCTGGAACCGGCGCAGGGGTTTCTTGCCAAAGGGGGCCCTATGTCGAATGTTATACCGCTTTCATCCGTACGTGCGCGCAATAGCGGTCGCAAACACGCCGATACCGCCGCGATCAGCCGTATGTTTGCGGTACAGCGACGCCGTGCGGGGGATGTGTTCTGGTTGAAGGAAAACGCGGAATGGCTGGGGATTCTGGCAAGCGCGCACATGCCTGTCCCGCCAGACGCTCTGGTGCCCTATGCGTCCTTCTATGACCGTATCGAAGAGACGATCCGCTTCTTNCCGCAGTACTACCGNTTTTTCNTGTCCCTCGCGCTNGACCTTGAAGACCTTGGTATGCCCGGTGAGGTGGGCGAGCGGTTGGTGCAGTGGGTCGCGCGTATGANGTTGGTTGACGGGGAGCTGTCCGACCTGCAACGCGCCGAAGCGNNGCGCCTGCTGGCGCGTCGGATGNCCGTGNCGCGCGATGACGCNCTGCAGTCACGCTTGCGCCGGTTTTTCACGCGATCCGAAACNTTTGCGCTGCCCAANAAGAAAGCGTCTTACGAGCTGGCGCATATTGTTTTCTACCTGTCGGAGTATGGTCAAAGCGACCCCGAACTGCCGGCGACAGCGGTGGAGAGCCTGACTTTTGCCGGTATTCTCGCCTATCTGGATCAGGATATGGATTTGCTGGCNGAGNTNTGNGCCGCGCNNCGGTTTNCAGGNGCTGCNGCACCNNNACTGTGGGAGGATGCGGTTCAGTCCGCTGCGCGTGCCTGCCGGATCGTACCGCAGCANGGNNGCGGNGCGNTGGACGGGTATCACGCCTATCTGGTGACCGGCTGGGCNGCGCANATGTCNGGAGGGGCGGCATTTTGCCAACCGGTGCCACCAGGGGCAGTGGCCATCCGGTATACCCCGCCTAACGGAGCGCTGCAGGCGCTATCGGCGGCGCTTTTTGANATGGGAGAGANGCGGCAAGCGCANTGGNCGCTTATGCGTGGANGGGTCATGAGGGCGCTNNNCCCNGAGGCGCAAGAGATACTGACCGNGGCAGAGGCGTCTTGCCCGCAATTTGANGCGTTTTTCGCGCGGTTTGCGCGGGCNCCGATCCCGGCAGTGGCTTCTATGGTGCAGCGACGGCACTANAATGGCCTCATGCGGGCATGAGGCCAGCCTCCGGCGGGAGTTTACTTTGGCAAAATGAAGCGGGTGTCTGTTACATCGAGAAAGACGTGCCGCAGCCGCAGGCGCTGGTGGCATTGGGGTTTTCGATCACGAANCGCGCGCCGATCANNTCNTCNGANAAGTCGATGACGGCATTGGCAAGAAAGGGCAGGGAGATGCTGTCGACCACGACTTTCTGGCCGGCCCCTTCAAGGATCAGGTCATCGTCTTTGGGATCATCCAGCGCGATGTCGTACTGAAANCCGGAGCAGCCGCCGCCCTCTACTGCGACGCGCAGGGCTTTGCCCTCTGCGGCGGCACCGATTTCGGCAAGGCGGTCAAAGGCGCGCGGGGTAACTTGGGGGGGCAGGTTCATTTTCGGGCTCCGGTGTGATCGGTTTCCATCTGTGTNGTCTTACAATATAGAAACCCACAGGACAGGCCACAAGGACCACCGACTATGCGCGCTTCTTTTGCCTCTGATCCGGNNTTGACCCGGGGACGGTTGATACCGGAAGAGGAAAGCACCTTTCGTTCCTGCTTTCAGCGGGACCGNGACCGGATCATCCACGCCAGCGCCTTCCGGCGGCTCAAGCACAAGACGCAGGTCTTTATCGAACATGAGGGCGATTACTATCGCACGCGGCTGACCCATTCGATCGAGGTGGCGCAGGTGGCACGCACGATCGCCGGTGCCTTGGGTCTGAATGCCGAGCTGACAGAGGCGGTCGCCCTGGCCCATGATCTGGGGCATCCGCCCTTTGGTCACACGGGCGAGGACGCGCTGGAAGCCTTGATGGCCCCCTATGGCGGGTTNGACCACAACGCCCAAGCCATCCGCATCGTCACCCATCTGGAGCGGCACTACGCGGATTTCGACGGGCTGAACCTGACTTGGGACACGCTGGAGGGGTTGGCCAAACATAACGGGCCGGTGACGGGAGAGCTGCCGTGGGCGCTTGCGGCCTATGAGCGTCAGCATGATCTTGAGCTGGAGACATTCGCCAGTGCCGAGGCGCAGGTGGCGGCGATTGCCGATGATGTGGCCTATAACCACCACGACCTGCATGACGGTCTGCGGGCCGAGCTATTCTCGACGGACGAGCTGGCCGAACTGCCGATCCTGAAGCAGAATTTCGCCGAAGTGGACAGGCTGTATCCCGGGCTGAACTACTATCGCCGCCGTCACGAGGCACTGCGGCGTTTCTTTGGGGTGCTGGTGGAGGACGTGATCAGCGTCGCGCGGCACCGTCTGGCCGAGATGAAGCCCGAAACCGCCACCGATATTCGNATGGCCGGGCGCACGTTGATCCAGTTCTCCGATCCGGTTTTCCAGGATCTCAAGGTCATNCGCGCCTTTCTNTTCGACCGCATGTATCGCGCGCCATCCGTGGTGATCATGCGCAAGCAGGTGACGCAGGTGGTCGAGGATCTGTTCCCCTATTTCTGCGCGCATACGGACCAATTGCCCAAGCAATGGCGCAAGGATGTAGAGGACGCGGACGGCGATACGGCGCTTGCGCGGATNGTCAGCGACTATATCTCGGGGATGACAGATCGCTTTGCCTTGCAGGAACATGAGCGGTTGATCGTTAAAGGCTGAACCGCCCTTGATTATGGGCGCATATTCAGGTGATACACGGGGCCAAGTCGAAGGAACCCCGTTATGAACCTATTTGCCGATATCCGCAGCCTCGTGCTGTCCACCCTTGATACGCTGGTTGCCGACGGGTTTCTGCCCGAGGGGCTGAGCTTTGACGCCATCACCGTAGAGCCGCCGCGCGATGCGGCGCATGGGGATATGGCGACCAATGCCGCGATGGTGCTGGCGAAACCGGCCCGTATGAAACCGCGCGATATCGCCGAGAAACTGGCGGAAAAGCTGGNNGAGGATCCACGGATCACNGCGGCGGATGTGGCGGGCCCGGGGTTCTTGAACCTGCGGCTGAGTGCTGCGGTCTGGCAGGGCGTTGTCGGTGCCGTTCTGGGGCAGGGCACAGACTTTGGCCGNGGCGATCTGGGGCAGGGCAAGCGGGTCAACGTCGAATATGTCTCGGCCAACCCGACGGGGCCGCTGCATGTGGGGCACACCCGCGGTGCGGTCTTTGGCGATGCGCTGGCGTCCTTGCTGGATTTCGCGGGNTTCGATGTCACGCGTGAATATTACATNAATGACGGCGGCGCGCAGGTCGATGTTTTGGCGCGCTCTGTCTATCTGCGCTATCTNGAGGCGCATGGCCAAGAGGTCGCCTTTCCCGAAGGCACATACCCCGGCGACTATCTGATCGATGTGGGGGCCGCGCTGAAAGACAAGGTGGGCGACGCCTATATCGACGCCGATGAATCCGTCTGGCTTGAAGAGGTGCGCAACTTTGCCACCGACGAGATGATGAAGCTGATCCGCGATGATCTNGCCTCTCTCGGGGTGNAGATGGATGTGTTTTATTCCGAAAAGTCGCTTTATGGCACGGGCCGGATCGAATCCGCGATTGATGACNTNAAAGCCAAGGGGCTGATCTATGAGGGCGTGCTTGAGCCGCCAAAAGGCAAGAAGCCCGAGGACTGGGAGCCGCGCGAGCAGACCCTGTTCAAATCCACCGCCCATGGNGATGACGTTGACCGTCCGGTNATGAAGTCCGACGGCGGCTGGACNTATTTCGCGCCCGATATCGCGTATCACTACGACAAGGTGCAGCGTGGCTTTGACATGCTGATCGACGTCTTTGGCGCGGATCACGGCGGCTATGTCAAACGGATGAAAGCCGCTGTTTCGGCGCTGTCCGAGGGGGCGGTGCCGCTCGATATCAAGCTGACGCAGCTGGTCAAGCTGTTCAAGAACGGCAAGGAATTCAAGATGTCCAAACGGGCAGGGACATTCGTCACCCTGCGCGATGTGGTTGATCAGGTGGGCCCTGATGTGACGCGTTTTGTCATGCTGACCCGCAAGAATGACGCGATGCTGGACTTTGACTTTGCCAAGGTGCTGGAACAGTCGCGCGAGAATCCGGTGTTCTACGTGCAATATGCCCATGCGCGTGTGCATTCTGTCCTGCGCAAGGCNGCAGAGGCGGGTGTCGACACNGATATGGAAACCTTGCAGCGTGCCGACCTNAGCCAGCTTGACCACGAAGCAGAGCTGAAACTGGCGCAAAANCTGGCCGAATGGCCCCGGATGGTAGAGACCGCGGCGCGCAGCAACGAACCGCACCGGATCGCCTTTTATCTCTACGAGCTGGCGGGCGATTTCCACGGCCTGTGGAACCGCGGCAACGACGTGCCTGAACTGCGTTTCCTGCAGGATGATGCGGCCCTGTCCCAGTCAAAAATCGCGCTGGCCCAAGCCGCAGCGATTGTAATTGCGTCAGGTCTTGGTATTCTTGGGGTCAAGCCAGCGGAAGAGATGCGATAACGCACCATTGCTGGTCAGGCAGGTTCAAAAAACAGACCCGCGCGGGTGATATCTGACGCGGGCAGTGAGGCAGAAATGGCAGATTACACGTCCTCCTCCCAGGGTGGGGGGTACTCCTTTGAACATGACGCAGGGATGGCACCGCAAGTTGCGGCCAAGCCCTTGACCAAGTTTGCAAATTTCGCGGGTGCGGCGCTTTCCATCACCTTGATCGTCGGCATCGGGGTCTGGGGCTACAAGCTGCTGGTGCGCGATGTTACCGGCATTCCAGTGGTGCGTGCGGCCCAAGGCGATATGCGCGTGCGGCCCGAAAATCCGGGCGGCCAACTGGCGGACAATCAGGGTCTGTCGGTCAATGCTGTGGCCTCTGAAGGGACGGCGAACCAATTCGCGGAACAGCTGATTTTGGCCCCGAAGCCACTGGATCTGGAAGAAGAAGACCAGCCCATTCCCGTCGCGATGGTTGCACCTGCGCAACAGGCACCAACGCAATCTTCGCCTGCGGCTGACGTGGCAGAGGTGTTGAAAAACGGCGATGTGGACGATCTTGTCGCCTCTCTCACCGATGGGGTGGAACCACTGGAAGACGAAGAAGACGGCACCGCCCTGCCAGAGCCGATTAACGCAAGTGCCACGATGGATGTCGACCCGCTTGAGATGGCGGTGTCGAACGCGGTGGCCGTTGCCATGGGCGAAGAGCCGGGCGTGCGCGCCTCCTTGCGCCCTCAAACGCGCCCCGGTGGCCGTGCCGTAGCGACCAAAGCATCGTTTGAACCGGCACCGGTTGCCGCCGCCGAAGTGAAAGAACTTTCGCCCGATAGCCTGCCCACCGGGACGCGTCTGGTGCAGCTTGGCGCTTTCGATTCACCGCAGATCGCACGGGCGCAATGGGTCCGTCTGAACGCGCGTTTCGGGGCCTATATGGAAGGCAAGGACCGCATCATCCAAGAGGCCAGCAGTGGTGGGCGTACCTTCTACCGTCTGCGCGCGCATGGGTTCTCGGACATCGCGGATGCGCGGCGCTTCTGTTCGGCGCTGGTTGCTGAAAACACCGACTGCATTCCCGTCGTTACACGCTGATGCGATACGGGGCGACGATACTGGACGCGTCGGGGCTTCGGCTGACGGCGCAGGAAAAGGCGTTGTTTCACGCCGTAAAGCCCTTTGGGTTCATTCTCTTTGCGCGCAATATAGACACGCCGGATCAGGTCCGCGCGCTGTGTGATGAACTGCGCGAGGCGGCGGGCCACGAGGCTGTTATCACCGTGGATCAAGAAGGCGGGCGGGTGCAGCGTTTGCGCGCACCGCATTGGCGCGACTGGACGGCACCGCTGGACTTCGTGCAGGCAGCCGGCCCCAACGCGGCAGAGGCGATGTATCTGCGCTTTCGACTGATCGCGGACGAGCTGCACCGCGTGGGCATCGACAGCAATTGCGCGCCGATGGTCGATGTCGCCGGGGCGCAAACCCACACATTCCTGCGCAACCGCTGTTATGGCACGACGCCCGATGCCGTGGCGACTTTGGGCCGTGCGGCGGCTGACGGCATGTTGGCGGGGGGCGTCTTGCCTGTGGTCAAACATATGCCCGGACATGGGCGCGCCACGATGGATAGTCATTTTGACTTGCCGCAGGTTGATGCGCCGCGTGCCGCGTTGGACACCCATGATTTCGCCCCGTTCAAGGCGTTGAACGACCTGCCGATGGGGATGACGGCGCATCTGGTCTATGACGCAATTGATCCGCGCCCTGCCACGCTGTCGCCGGTGATGATGCAGCTGATCCGTGAGGATATCGGCTTTGACAACCTGATCATGACGGATGATATCTCGATGAAAGCACTGGCGGGCGAGGTGGATGCCATCGCCGCCGGAGCGTTGGCCGCAGGCTGTGATGTGGTGCTGTATTGCAACGCCACACTTGAGGATCGCACCCTCGTTGCCGATGCTGCCGGAGAGATGTCCGAGGCCGCGCAAACACGGGCCGTGCGTGCGCTTGGCATGCGCCGGACGCCTGATAATGTTGACATTCCTGCCCTGACTGCAAAGCTCGACAGGCTTTTGGGCGGGACGGTATATGGCTGAAACGCAGTTGGAAGACGGGCAAACGAAAGTTGCTGAACGGCTCGCGGCCGAGGCGCTGATCGTGGATGTCGACGGGTTCGAGGGCCCGTTGGACCTGTTGCTGACCCTTAGCCGCACCCAGAAGGTCGACCTGCGCAAAATCTCGGTGCTGCAGCTGGCACGCCAATATCTGATGTTCGTAGACAAGGCCAAGGCGCTGCGGCTTGAGCTTGCGGCGGATTATCTGGTCATGGCTGCGTGGCTCGCGTTTTTGAAATCCCGCCTGCTGCTGCCGCCTGATCCGCAGGACGATGGCCCCTCGGGCGAGGAACTGGCCGCGCATCTGGCGTTCCAGCTGGAACGTCTGCAAGCGATGCGCGACGTGGCGGCCCAGCTGATGGCCCGTGACCAATTGGGGCGCGACTTCTTTGCCCGCGGCCAGACCCAGGAAATGCGCCAGACCCGCCGCGTGACCTATACCGCAACCTTGCTGGATTTGATGCAGGGCTACGCGCGTATTCGCACCCGTGACGATTTCCGCCCCTTCGTGATGGACCGTGACAAGGTCTTTACGATGGAGCAGGCGCTGGAGCGCATGCGTGGCTTGATTGGCTTTTCTGGCGACTGGTCTGACCTGACCAGCTACATGCCCGACGGATGGGGCGAAGAACCGGCAATGCGCCGCTCGGCCACGGCATCGACGTTTGCGGCATCGCTTGAATTGGTAAAGGAAGGGCATCTGGAAATTCGCCAAGAGGGCGTGTTTGCCCCGATCCAGTTGCGCAAGAAGGATATCTGACGTGGCCGAACCCGTTGAACAAACAGANGAAAGCCTGTTCGAGGCCCCGCCNTTGGCCGAACAGGAGCGCATGATCGAAGCGATCCTTTTCGCCACCGCAGAGCCGATGACCCTGCGNGAGATCGCGGCNCGTNTGCCGCANGGCTGTGACCCTGCCGAAGCGATGGTGCATCTGCGCAAACGCTACACCGGCCGCGGAGTCGAGCTGTGCCGCATCGGGGATGCNTACGCCATGCGNACGGCGGCGGATCTGGGGTATCTCATGCANCACGAAACGGTCGAGACGCGCAAACTGTCGCGCGCCGCGATCGAGACCTTGGCGATCATCGCCTACCACCAGCCCGCCACCCGCGCCGAGATCGAAGAGATCCGCGGCGTATCCGTATCGCGCGGCACGCTGGATCAGCTGCTTGAGCTGGACTGGATTCGCTTTGGCCGCCGCAAGATGACCCCCGGTCGTCCGGTGACCTTTGTCGTGACACAGGANTTTCTGGCCCACTTCGGTCTGGAAAGCCCCCGCGACCTGCCGGGGTTGAAAGAGCTNCGCTCTGCCGGATTGCTNGAAAGCCGCCCCGCCTTTGGCGAGATGCCCGGTGTCGACAGCGAGGAAGACCCAGAAGCGACCGAGGGCCAGAGCGAGCTGTTCGAGGATTAATCCCGCAGGTGGCCTGAAAATCGCCGCAATAGGTGNTATATTNGCCTCAGACACAGTTTAACGCGCGGTAAAGAGGTCAGGACATGAACCAGATAATTAATATGATNATGCGTCGCGTGATGGGGCGTTTGATCAACAAAGGCGTTGATATCGGCTTTGATCAGGCGTCAAAGCTGGGCAAGGGGCGTCGGGCGTCGGTGGACCGTGACGGCAATCCTGTCCAACCAAGCGCCGAGGAANTGGCCCGTCGTGACANAAGNAGNCGCGAGCANGGCAAACAGGCGCGCAATATGGTCAAGAACATGCGCAAGCTGACGCGTTTCTAACCCGCGTGATCAGGCGCTGCGAAGCTTAGCGCGGCGCGCTGAAATGCTTGCTGAGCTTGAGACCCTGACCCTGATAGTTCGACGCGATGCCCGACCCGTANAGNTGGGTCGGNACGTCGGTCATTTTNTCATAGACCAACCGTCCGACNACCTGACCATGNTCCAGCACAAAAGGGGCCTCGTGGCAGCGCACTTCAAGTACGCCCCGTGATCCCGCACCCCCTGCAGAGGCATGGCCGAAACCGGGGTCAAAGAAACCCGCGTAATGCACCCGGAATTCGCCCACCATCGCCAGATAAGGGGCCATTTCTGCGGCGTATTCGGGCGGGATGGTCACGGCTTCGCGGCTGACCAGAATGTAGAACGCACCGGGGTCGAGGATGATCTGACCGTTGTCGCTGTGGACCTCTTCCCAGTATTGCGCAGGGTCATAATGGCCGATCTTGTCCAGATCGATCACACCCGTATGCGGCTTGGCGCGGTAGCCGACCAGCGTGGTGTCAGGCAAGCGCAGATCGACCGAGAATCCCAGACCATCATCGATCACGGCCTCGCCATCCACCAGCGGGCTGTCGGCGTGCAATGCGCGCAGCGCGGCATCGTCAAGCGTGGCGGCACCGGTGGAAAAACGGATCTGGTTCAGCCGCATGCCCGGACGTACGAGCACCGAGAAAGAGCGCGGACAAATCTCTGCGTAAAGCGGGCCGGTATAGCCCGGCGCGATGCGATCAAANTCGGTCCCGCCNTCGGTGATGGTGCGCGTGAGCAGGTCCAGCCGCCCNGTGGAGCTTTTGGCATTCGCCGCCGCNGAGGTGCCTTGGGGCAGNGCGAGGCTTTCCATCAGCGGGACAACGTAGACGCAGCCCTTTTCCAGCACCGCCCCATTCGTCAGGTCGACGCGGTGCATCTCGAACTCTTCCAGACGGTCGGCGACCTTGGCCCCATGCCCNGCAAGAAAAGACGCNCGCACGCGGTAAGCCACTGTTCCNAGACGAAGATCTAGGCTCGCAGGCTGGATCTGGGCGCTGTCGACAGGCGGTGTGCCGATGATCTGACCCGAAGCGATCATGTCGGTGATATGCTGGTTGGGAACTACGCCGATCATATCCGGGCCTTTCAAATGCAAACACCCGCACCCATCAGGGTACGGGCGTTTGTTTTATGTCGGTTGGTCGGGCTAGCAGGACTCGAACCTGCGACCTTCCGTCCCCCAGACGGACGCGCTACCAGGCTGCGCCATAGCCCGACATGAGGCGTTTCATACCTGATAAAACCGTGCGTGCAAGGGGGAATTGTCGCAAATCGCACGCGCGGCTTAGACTTTTGTGCNGCGGACCACATCGGCCCGAATGGAATCNCGCAGTTCGCCCAAACGGCTCAGCAAAGGCGCGATATCGCGGGCCGAATCCTCGGGCAGATCGCGGCACAGCAATGCAGCAGAAAGCACAGAGGGTTTGGCGGGGAAGTCTTCTTCTGCCGTCAGAGGCGGCAGATCGATGATACGCGGCTTGGGACCTGCAACAACAGGGTCTTCCGGTGCCTCGTTGACCTCTGGCGCTTCGGCCTCCAGCGTTTCGGCAGTGCTGTCTTCCGGCGCTGCCTCTGGCGCGCTGTCGATGGGCAGTGCGGGCGAGTCCTGATCCGGGGCGCGAGTTTGCGCAGCGGCAGGGGCTTCGTCCGGCGTGTTATCGCTTGGCGGCACCGGTGCGTCGGTCATCGGGTGGCGCAGGAAGCCGGGCAGGGTGGCACCGTCCTCCGCAGAGGTATCGGCGGGGGCGACGGTTGTCTCCTCCGGCTCCGGCTCTGCCTCTGTCGCGTCGAGGGTCGGTTCGTCGGCAGGCAGGGGGGGGGTATCCTCTGCCGACACCTCGGGCGCGGAAGCGGCTTCGGCTGGTGTTTCGGGCGCTTCGACAGGGGCTGGCTTGGCCGCTTTGCTCCCGCGTTGCTCGAACGGGAGAACAACACCCTCGTGGGTCTGTTCTGCGTCTTCTTGCATCGGCGCGGGGGGCATGTCGATGGTGTCGCCACCGGCATCCAGATCATCCTGCGTGACCCCGTCAAGAGGCGCGGACAGGGCCGCGACATGGCCCATGCCTTCTTCGCGCAATACCTTCTGGACGCCTTTGATCGTCAGCCCGTCTTCATGCAGCAAGCGTTTGATACCGCCAAGCAGCAGCATATCGTTGGGGCGATAATATCGCCGCCCGCCTGCTCGTTTGATCGGTTTGACTTGCGTGAACTTGCTTTCCCAGAAACGCAGGACATGCGCCTGAATTTCAAGCCATTCTGCAACTTCGGAGATGGTTCTGAATGCGTCCGGAGACTTGGGCATTAGGTTATCGCTTGTTCCCGTCTGCAACCCGGTCCTTCATCAGATGGGACGGGCGGAATGTGAGCACGCGGCGCGGGTTAATCGGGACCTCTTCGCCGGTTTTGGGGTTCCGGCCGACGCGGGCCGACTTGTCGCGCACCGAGAAAGTGCCGAAAGATGAAATCTTGACCTGTTCGCCTTTGACCAGCGCGTCGGACATATGTTCAAGCACCGCTTCGACCAGCTGTGCGCTTTCATTGCGGGAAAGACCTACTTCACGAAAGACTGCTTCGCTCAAATCCATCCGGGTCAACGTTTTGTCGGCCATATCTTCCCCCCATGTGTTTTAAGCAGCATAGGCTGTGATTTTTCCGCAAGTCAACAACTATGGGGCGTAACGTGCTGTTCGCGCGAAGAAAAGCCGCTTACCAGCGCAGAACGATCGCGCCCCAGGCCAGCCCGCCGCCGATCGCCTCGGTGACCAGCAGGTCGCCTTTCTTGATCTGGCCGCGCTCTTGCCCGACGGAAAGGGCCAGCGGAATCGACGCGGCAGAGGTGTTGCCGTGGTCCTGAACCGTCACGACGACGTTATCCATCGACAGGTTCAGCTTTTTGGCAGTGCCTTGAATAATACGGATATTCGCCTGATGCGGGACGATCCAGTCGACGTCCTCGGCGCTGACGCCGGCACGGTCCATCGCTGTGTTTGCCGACGCGGCGAGCTTTTCGACCGCGTGACGGAAGACCTGATTCCCCTGCATGCGCAGATAGCCGGTCGTGCCCGTGCTGATGCCACCGTCGACATACAGCAAGTCTTTGTAGCGCCCGTCCGAATTCAGATCGGTGGAAAGGATACCGCGGTCGGCTGCCGTGCCGTCGCCGTCTTGCGCTTCAAGCAGGATCGCGCCGGCACCGTCACCGAACAACACGCTGGTGCTCCGGTCGGTCCAGTCCATGATTTTCGAGAATGTCTCGGAGCCGATGACCAGCACGCGGTCAGCCTGACCCGAGACGATCAGCGCATTGGCATTGGCCAGCGCATAGACAAAGCCCGCGCACACAGCCTGTACATCAAAGGCAAAGCCGCGCTCCATCTCAAGCTGCGCCTGCACCATCGTTGCGGCAGAGGGGAAAGTCAGATCGGGGGTAGAGGNNGCGANNATCACCGCATCCACATCGGCNGCTGTCTTGCCCGCGTCGGCCAATGCGGCCTTGGCGGCAGCGGTGGCCATGGTCGACGTGGTTTCGCCTTCGCCGACAAAGTGACGCCGTTCAATGCCAGAGCGTGACCGGATCCATTCGTCACTGGTGTCGATCTTGCCTTCAAACTCTGCGTTTTCGACAATGCGTTCCGGAAGGTAGTGTCCGGCACCAATTACGACGGCTCTTTTTGTCATTCTTCGGTCTCTTTCGTCGGCTTTGCTGCAGCAACACGCGCAGCCAACCGATTTGTAAATTCACTTTCCGCTAATCGCGCGGCCAGTTTGATCGCCGAGGAAACCCCCGTCGCGTCAGCGGCACCGTGGGATTTAACGACCGTGCCGTTCAACCCCAAAAANACACCGCCGTTCACACGGCGCGGGTCAAACCGTTTGCTGACGCGGCGCAGCGAGGTATAGGCCAACAGCGATGCCGCGCGGGACCAGATCGAATTCTTGAACGCTTGGCGCAGGCCATTGCCGATCAGCGTCGCGGTGCCTTCACCGGTCTTGATCGCAATATTACCTGTAAATCCATCGGTGACGATCACATCTGCGACATCNCCCGAGATATCGCCGCCTTCGACGAAACCGACNAATTCAAAACCCGCGTCATCCGCGGCGTCGCGAATCAACTCGTGGGCTTCTTTCAGCTCGGTCCGGCCTTTGTGTTCTTCGGTGCCGACGTTCAGCAACCCGATGCGCGGGCGTTCGATGTCCATNCCGTTGCGGNCGTAGGATTTGCCCATCAGCGCATAGCGCAGCAGGTCATCGGCATCCGCACGCACATCCGCACCCACATCCAGCAGAACGTTGAAGCCCTGAGGGTTGGTNGAGGGATANAGCACAGCGATGGCAGGGCGGTTCACACCCGGCAGCTTTTTCAGGCGGATCATCGACAGCGCCATCAGCGCGCCGGTGTTCCCGCAGCTGACCGCGACCGAGGCTTCGTTATCGCGCACGGATTCGATGGCGGACCACATCGATGTGCCCTTGCCATTGCGCACGACGTTACTGGGCTTGTCATCCATTGTGACAACCCCTTGGGCATCCCGAATGGTGCAGCGCCCTTTCAGTTCGGGCCGCTTTGCCACCAGCGGTTCCAGCGTTTCGGCAGGGCCGTGCAGGATAAAGCTGATATCGGGATTCTTTAGCGCGGACGCAGAGCACCCGGCAACAACGATTGCCGGGCCCTGATCGCCCCCCATCGCATCAACTGAGATAAGGGTGCGCTGAGTTCTCGCGCTAGGCTGATCGGACGTGGCCGTCATCTGGTGCGATGCCTCTTATGAACTGCGGTTGACGTGACGAGCTTACGCCGCGTCTTCGTCGAGGTCGATCTCTTCGTTCAGAGAAACAACTTCGTTGTCGTCATAGTGACCGCATGCTGCGCAAACGTGGTGCGGGCGCTTCAGCTCACCACAGTTGGAGCATTCGTTCGGGTTCGCTGCAGTCAGCGAATCGTGTGCGCGGCGGTTGTTGCGACGCGATTTGGAAACTTTATTCTGTTGGACAGCCATGTCTGGTGCCTTTGCCTTCGGGGTCGTTCATCGGCTTCCTGCCAAAGACGACCGTGTTTCAGATCAACTCCCGGTTTGGGCGTGACGTGCGTTTAGGCCGAAGCCTATCCGATGTCCAACCTTAATTGGGGTGAAGGGCGCAAAATACTGCGAAAACCCGCCGAAGCAACCCTTTTTTCACCCAAACCGGCNGGGTTATTCGGTGGTATCGTCCTTAAGCTGGTTCTTGAGGCCGGCCAGCCCCGCAAAGGGGCGGGCGTCTTCGTCGGTCATCGGGGTGTCGCCGGGTTTGGTATAGACCGCTTGCCCCAGTTCGGCCCCGTCGGCGCGGGGATATTCGGGAATCTCAAGCGCCAGCGCTTCGATCATGATGGCCGCGGGATCAATCCACGCNCCAAGCGGTTCGGTGCGATCATCCTCGGGCATCTCGACCTCGGCTTCCTCGGGTTCTTCGTAATCCTGCACGAAAAGCCGTGTNACATCGACGTCNATCCGCGTCTGGACCGGCTCCAGCGTCACCACGCAGGGCTGCACCACAGTGGCCCCCAGACGCGCCTTGAGNTCCCAATCACTGCGACCAAGCGCCTTGAGGTGCCCTTCGAATGAAAGTTTACGTAANGCTGAAAGATCAAGTTCTTCTGCGATCATCCGCAAGCTGTCGGCGTCGGGACGCAGGGAGAAAGGGGTTTGCGCATTCTGCGACAGCTCTGCGACGCGCAATGCTGTGGGGCTTGGGGGCGTGCGAGACATNTTAGGGGTACTTTCGTTTCTTGAACCATGGGGCGTGCTTAGTGTATGCGAGATAAAAGCCATGATCCCCAAGGGCAAGAGGGCACCAAGAATGCGTATCGACCGCCATGTCAAAAAGACACTGCTGACCGCCACAGTTCTCGCTGCTGGTCTGACGCTTGGGGCCTGCTCCCCGCAATACTCCAACCACGGCTATATCCCGCCGCAAGAGGATCTTGAGAAGATCACCGTGGGCCAGGACACACGCGACACCGTGGCCGNAACCGTGGGCGTGCCCGCGTCGGCAGGGTTGCTGACCAATTCGGGGTATTACTATGTCCGGTCGCGCCGTCAGGCGATGTGGTTCATGGCCCCGCGCGAGACAGAGCGCGAAGTTGTCGCTGTCAGCTTTGACAGCAACGGTGTGGTGCAGAACGTCGAACGTTTCGGGCTGGAGCGTGGCAATGTCGTCACCCTTGACCGCCGCGTCACCAGTTCGCCGATCTCGGATAAATCCTTTATCCGCCAGCTTCTGGGCAANATTGGCCGCTTCAACCCCGCGGCGCTGGCTGGCTAGGGCAGGCCCGTGACGGTGCCNNAGGGNGCTGNGATNNAGCCGNTTTTACGCGGTCCGTACCGNGCCTATTGTGCCACCACAGCCGAGGATATCGAGGCCGCGCAAGCCTTGCGCGCGCGGGCCTTTGGGCTGGTTCAGTCGCGCGATATCGACGGGTTTGATGCGCAAAAGCATCATATCCTCGTGCGGCATCAAGGCAGCGGTGACCTGCTGTGCTGCTACCGGATCGGGNTGATGGAGGGCGNNTCGCTGNATCAAAGCTATNCCGCGCAATTCTACGATCTGACCAAGCTTGCATATTTCCCCGGCGCGANGATGGANCTGGGGCGGTTCTGTCTGGCCCCGGGGGTCACAGACCCGGATGTCGTGCGCATGGCCTGGGCCGCGCTGGCGCAGTTTGTGGACGCCCATANGGTCGCGTTGCTCTTTGGCTGCACCTCCTTCAAGGGTACCGATCCGGCACCCTATNGCGATGTCATGGCGCTTTTGCACAGCCGCCACCTTGCGCCNNTGCAATGGCAGCCGCNGGTCAAGGCCCCCGATACGGTGGGCTTTGTGGAACGGACGTTGGATAAACCGGCCGANAAAGCCGCGCTACAAATGCTGCCGCCGCTGCTGCGGAGCTATCTGATGATGGGGGGCTGGGTGAGCGATCATGCGGTGATCGACCACCAGATGAACACGCTGCATGTNTTTACCGGCCTTGAAATCGCGGCGATCCCCGAGGGGCGTAAGCGCCTGCTGCGTGGTGCCGCCTAAGAGTTTCATGCCTTCGGCGAGGATTTTAGNCCATTTGGAAGAGGGGTCATTGACGCTGACGCGGCGCGGCGCTAGCTGGCTGTCATGGCACGCGCACCCCTTTTACAAGTTAACGAGATCTCGCTGACATTCGGCGGNGATCCNGTATTCGAAGACATGTCCCTTGTGGTTCAATCCGGCGACCGACTGGCGCTGGTGGGCCGGAACGGGTCAGGTAAATCCACTTTGATGAAGGTCATGGCCGGATTGGTCGAGGCCGACAGCGGCGACGTGATCGTCGGGCCCGGCGTTTCGGTGGGCTATATGGAGCAAGACCCGGATCTGACCGGATTCGAGACTTTGGGCGACTTCGCGGCCCATGGNCTGGACCCGTCNGAGATGTACAAGGTCGAACGNGCCGGAGAGGGGTTGAAGTTCGACCCCGCGCGCCCTGTCAGCACCGCGTCGGGTGGGGAACGTCGCCGCGCGGCATTGGCGCGTCTGATGGCCTCCGAGCCCGAGCTGATGTTGCTGGACGAGCCGACGAACCACCTGGATATCGAAGCGATCCGCTGGCTTGAAGACGAGCTGAAAGCGACGCGGGCCGCTTTTGTGATTATCTCTCACGATAGGGCGTTTCTGCGCGAATTGACCCGTGCGACGCTNTGGGTCGACCGCGGTGTTGTGCGNCGGCAGGACATCGGCTTTGGCGGGTTTGAAGCCTGGCGCGACCAGATGTGGGAAGAAGAGGACATGCAGCGCCACAAGCTGAACCGCAAGATCAAGGCGGANGCACGGTGGGCTGTCGAAGGCATTTCGGCGCGGCGCAAGCGNAACCAGGGCCGTGTGCGCGCCCTGCAAGACCTGCGNGCCGAACGCGCCAGCCAGATCAAACGTCAGGGCACCGCNGCCATGGCGCTGGAAGCGGGNCCGAAGTCGGGCCGCAAGGTGGTCGAGGCTATGGGCATCACCAAGGCCTTTGGCGACAAGACGATTCTGCGCCCCTTCGACATCACGATCCAGCGGGGTGATCGGATCGCCTTGGTCGGGCCGAATGGTGTGGGCAAGACGACGTTGCTGAATATGCTGATCGGGAAAGAACAGCCCGACGGGGGCGAGATCAAACAGGGTACCAACCTTGAGATCGCGCTGTTCGACCAGGCGCGCGCGCAGCTTGATGGCGATATGTCGCTGTGGGACAGTCTGACCGGTGATCCGGAAATGCGTGTATCGGGTAAGGCGGACCAGATTCTGGTGCGTGGGCAGCCGAAACATGTGGTTGGGTACCTGAAAGAATTCCTGTTCGACGAGGGGCAGGCCCGTGCGCCCGTGCGGTCCTTGTCGGGGGGTGAAAAGGCGCGATTGCTGCTGGCCAAGATCATGGCGCGCTCCAGCAACCTCTTGGTGCTTGATGAACCGACCAACGATCTGGATGTCGAAACCCTTGATCTGATGCAGGAGTTGCTGTCGACCTATGACGNCACCGTGCTGCTGGTCAGCCANGANCGTGACTTCCTTGACCGTGTTGCCGCGACCACCATNGCGATGGANGGTGACGGCAAGGCGACNGTCTATGCGGGCGGTTGGACGGATTATCTGGCNCAGCGCCAGCAGGATGATTTTGACCAAAGCGTNGNNGTCAAATCAAAGCCCGGGGCGAAATCCGAAAAGCCCAAAGCGGCGCAGCAGTCGGGACTGAGCTTTACCGAAAAGCANCGGCTTGAGGNGCTGCCCGCCGAGATTGCGCGACTGGAAGCCGAAATCGCGAAACTGGAAGAGTTGATGAGCGATCCGANNCTNTATTCCGACAATCCGGTGAAATTCCAGAAAGCGACCGATGCCTTGGTCGAGCGGAATGAAAAGCTGCAGGACGCAGAGGCCGAGTGGCTGATGCTGGAAGAAAAAGCCGAAAGCTGAAGGGGGCAGGGCGACCNGCCCCCCTCNCATACTGTNGGGGGCTTAGCCCAGTTGTACCAGCGCGTGGCGTTTCTTGCCCGCGCTAAGCTTGATCGGTGTGGCCAGCGTGNCGGCATCGACCATCAGGCCTGCGTCTGTCAGCGGTTCGTCATTATAGCGGGCACCGTTTTCGGTGATCAGACGTTTTGCCTCTTTGCCCGAACCGGCCAGACCGGATTTCACGATCAACTGCACGATAGANATGCCGTCGCCGATATCNGCCGCGNTNAGCGTCAGNGTNGGNAGNTCATCNCCGACGCCGCCTTTTTCGAACACTTCGCGTGCCGTGGCTTCGGCNTTCTTTGCNGCTTCGGCACCGTGCAGCAGGGTCGTGACCTCGTTCGCNAGNATGATCTTGGCCGCGTTGATGTCGGAGCCTTCCAGTGCGCCCAGACGGTCGCATTCCTCGACCGGTAGTTCGGTGAAGATCTTGAGGAACTTGCCCGTGTCCGCATCGGTGGTNTTNCGCCAGAACTGCCAGAACTCGTANGGCGACAGCATGTCCCCGTTCAGCCAGATNGCGCCGCCCTGGGATTTGCCCATTTTGCGNCCGTCGCTGGTNGTGAGCANNGGCGTGGTNANNCCNNANATCTCTTGNTCCAGCACNCGGCGGGTCAGGTCGATNCCGTTGACGATGTTACCCCATTGATCCGANCCGCCCATCTGCANCAANCAGCCATAGCGGCGGTTGAGCTCAAGGAAGTCATAGGCCTGCAGGATCATGTAGTTGAATTCGAGGAAGGANAGCGACTGTTCCCGATCTAGGCGGGATTTNACNCTTTCGAACGACAGCATCCGGTTNACGCTGAAATGCCGCCCGATGTCGCGCAGGAATTCGAGGTAGTTCAGATTGTCNAGCCATTCGGCGTTGTTCAGCATGATCGCNTCNCTGTCGCCGTCACCGTAGGANAGGTATTTCTCGAACACCTGCTGCATGCCGGCGATATTGGCGTCGATNGCGGCATTGTCGAGCAGGGGGCGTTCATCCGACCGGAAGGACGGGTCGCCCACTTTGGTGGTGCCGCCGCCCATCAGGGTGATCGGTTTGCCGCCGCATTTCTGCAACCAGCGCAGCACCATGATATTCATCAGATGCCCCACATGAAGGGATTTCGCTGTCGCGTCATAGCCGATATAGGCAGGCACAGCCCCGTTGATCAGCGCGTCATCAAGGCCCTGATAGTCCGTACAATCGGCGAGAAAGCCGCGCTCCATCATGATGCGGATGAAATCGGATTTGGGGTGGTATGTCATGGTGCTTGCCCTCAGCTTGGGTGGTGGTGCACTCTATAGGTGCTGAGCAGACAAAGGAAAAGGCCATGAATAAGGCCCAAGGGGCAAGAACCCCNACACGGATCGCGAAAACAGGCCCGCTGCGNGCCGCAGGCGCGATGAGCGGCACCTCGCTCGACGGGGTGGACGTCGCGGTGATCGAGACGGACGGCCGCGATATCATGGGCTTCGGCACGTCGAGCTACCGCAGTTATTCNGCCGAGGAACGCCGCACCATCGCCGCCGGTTTCGGCAAATGGTCAGGGCCAGAGGTGGCGGCGGCGACGCAGGTGGTCGAGGCNGCGCATATNGATGCCCTTGGCGCGTATACCGATGTGGATCTGATCGGCTTTCACGGNCAGACGCTGGCCCATGCGCCGCGCNTGCAGGGGACGTTGCAAGTGGGCGACGGTGCCGCGCTCGCGGATCATCTGGGGCTGCCCGTGGTTTGGGACTTCCGAAGCGCCGATGTGCATCTGGGCGGAGAGGGCGCACCGCTCGCGCCGTTCTTTCACCACGCCTGTGCCCGCTATGCCGGGCTGACGGGGCCGGTGGCCTTTTTGAACCTTGGTGGGGTGGGGAACCTGACCTGGGTGGATCCAGCGATCCCCTTGCCCGAGACGGAGGGGGCGCTGCTGGCTTTCGACACGGGGCCCGCCAATGCGCCCATCAACGATCTGATGCAGGCGCGTCTGGGGCTACCCTTTGACGAGGGCGGCAAGACCGCGTCGCGCGGGCAGGTAGAGACCGGCGCGCTTGAACTGTTTCTGGCCGAGCCCTATTTCGCACGGATGCCCCCCAAGTCGTTGGACCGGAACGATTTTGACGAGATGGTCGCGCTGGTGACCGAACTGTCGGACGCCGATGCCGCCGCGACGCTGACGGCCATGTGTGCCGCTGGCGTGGCCGAAGCGATGCAGCATTGTCCGCGTTTGCCCGATCGTGTGCTGGTCACCGGGGGCGGGCGGCACAACCCTGTGTTGATG
This sequence comes from Sulfitobacter sp. TMED3, assembly GCF_002167505.1. Taxonomy (NCBI): domain Bacteria; kingdom Pseudomonadati; phylum Pseudomonadota; class Alphaproteobacteria; order Rhodobacterales; family Roseobacteraceae; genus Sulfitobacter; species Sulfitobacter sp. TMED3. The sequence continues at coordinate 35,778 of NZ_NHBI01000067.1, forward strand.
AAGATGCTCAGCGTCAGTCTGGATTGTCCGGTCATGCCGATAGAAGAGATCGGGCTGGACGGAGACATGCTGGAGGCGCAGGCCTTCGGATATCTTGCCGTGCGGGTGGCGCGCGGGCTGCCCACCTCTTGCCCCGGCACCACGGGGGTGCGGGCTGCGGTCGGGGGCGGCATCGTGAGCATGCCGACAGAGGCGATCAGCTTTTAGAATAAGGCCCTTTGATGGGTTTCGCGCCAGCGTATCGTCACCGCTGTGACCTGCGTTTTTCGCTGGACAGGACGTGTTGCGGCGTGAGTCGCCTGTTAGAATTTCGCGCTATGGTCGTGCGTATTCTTCGTTTCTCCCGAATAGGTTAGCTACGCGCCACGGGTTTCTGGCGCGGCAAAGGGCTGTTGCCCGCGTGCACAATGGCGTTCCGTAAACAGTCTGTTTCCTTGCTTGGGATCTGGGTGGTTCTACCTTGAATTGTACTACCTCAGAACGGTGGCGCAGAAAGTGGGGGCTTTGCTTGCGCCGTTCCTTTTCAAAAGGAGAATGACCATGACGAGTATGTTTCTTAAAAACGCCGCAACTTCGGTTGCAACGGTATTCATCGCCACGTCGGCCTTTGCGCTGGATGTTGGCGTCGGTGCCAGCGTGGGCGGTATTGGCGCGGGCGTAGGGGCCAGCGTCGGCCACGGGTCCGCCGCGGATGTCGGTGTTGGTGTGGGTTCAGGCAGCGTCGGCGCGGGGGCGGGAGCCTCTGTCGGTGGCGGCTCGGTTGCTGATGCGGGCGCTGGTGCCTCTGTCGGCGGCGTGGGCGCTGGTGTCGGGGCCTCGGTTGGCGGGGGTTCCGTCGCGGGCGTTGGCGTGGGTGTCGGCAGCACCGGCGGGTCCAACAGCGGTGGCGACACGACGACCGACAACAGCGGAACGACCGACAGCGCAACTGCCGCGGTATCGCGCAGTGTCAGCGGCGATGTGACCCGCGCCGCGGCCTCTGTCCCGATCACGGCGGCATTGGGCGCTACGGTCATGACCACCGACCGCGAGGTCGTGGGTATGATCGAAGACGTGCGCCCGTCGACGCAAGGCAAATTCGTGGCCACCATCCGGATGAACGTCGCCTTTGGCGCGCAGCCGCGGACGATCCAGATCAAGATGCCGATGCTGAAAAGTGACACGGATATGATCCGTGTGGGCTTTACCAAGTCGGGCCTGTTGCGCCAGATCCAAAGCTGACACTGGACGCGACACCGCAAGCACAAAAAAAGCGCGCCTTGATCGGGCGCGCTTTCGTATCTTCGGGCGAGGCAAGACGCCCCCTGTAATCAACCTTTCAGGATCGAACGGCCGGCGTATTCCGCTGTCACGCCAAGCGATTCCTCGATCCGGATCAGCTGGTTGTATTTCGCCAACCGGTCGGACCGCGCGAGCGAGCCGGTCTTGATCTGACCGCAGTTCGTCGCAACAGCAAGATCCGCAATCGTCGCGTCCTCGGTCTCGCCCGAGCGGTGGGACATCACGTTGGTAAAGCCCGCACGATGCGCCATGTCGACCGCTTGCAGCGTCTCGGACAGGGTGCCGATCTGGTTGACCTTCACCAGCATGGAGTTGGCAGAACCGCGTTTGATGCCTTCGGCCAGACGTTCGGGGTTGGTCACGAACAGATCGTCGCCCACCAGCTGGATCTTGTCACCCAGACGGTCGGTCAGCAGTTTCCAGCCATCCCAATCGTCTTCGGACATGCCGTCTTCGATAGAGATGATGGGGTAATCGGCGCATAGGGCCGCCAGATAATCCACATTCTCGGCGCTGGTCAGGGTTTTCCCTTCGCCAGAAAGGACATAGCTGCCGTCCTTGAAGTATTCCGTTGCCGCACAATCCAGCGCGAGGTAGATTTCCTCGCCCGGCTTATAGCCTGCTTTTTCGATGGATTTCAGAATGAAATCAAGTGCATCTCGGGTGGAGCTGATGTTGGGTGCGAAGCCGCCTTCGTCGCCGATACCGGTGGACAGACCTGCGGCCGAAAGCTCTTTCTTCAGCGTGTGGAACACCTCGGAGCCCATGCGCACCGCGTCGCGGATATTCTCTGCCGCGACGGGCATGATCATGAATTCCTGAATGTCGATCGGGTTATCCGCATGCTCGCCCCCGTTGATGATGTTCATCATCGGCACGGGTAGCATGCGCGCAGAGGTGCCGCCCACATAGCGGTAGAGCGGCTGCGAGCAATAATCAGCCGCGGCCTTCGCCGTCGCGAGGGAGACGCCCAGAATGGCGTTGGCCCCCAGACGCGACTTGTTGTCGGTGCCGTCCAGCTCGATCATCGTGCCGTCAATCTCGACCTGCTCTGTCGCGTCGATGCCGACCAGCGCATCCGCGATCTCGCCATTGACCGAGGCGCAGGCTTCCAGAACGCCCTTGCCCATATAGCGCTTTTGGTCGCCATCGCGACGCTCTACCGCCTCATAGGCACCGGTGGATGCGCCAGAGGGAACGGCCGCGCGGCCCATTGTGCCGTCTTCAAGCGTCACATCGACTTCGACCGTGGGGTTGCCCCGGCTGTCAATGATTTCGCGGGCGTGGATGTCGATGATCGTGCTCATAAGGGGCTATCCTTTTGCAGATGACAATTGCGCAGCGGTTTAGCGCGCCGGGGGGAGGATGGAAAGTGTTCAGGCCTGTTCTTTGACCTTTCGCTCACGCCATACCGTATAGATGCCCGAGGCAACAATGATGGTTGCGCCAACATAGGTCAGCAGATCGGGGCGTTCGCCAAAGATCGTGATGCCCACAACCATCGCGAACAGCAGGCGCGCATAGCGGAACGGTGTGACAAAGCTGATTTCGCCGATACGCATGGCCGCGACGATGCCGTAATAGGCGACCATGCCGGTTGTCAGCGCGGCCCCCATGAACAGCCATTGCACCCCCGACATCGGCGCAAAAGCCGTGCCCGTGCCCAGCATGAAAAGCAGGCTCGCAGGGACCAGCGCCAGAAACGCAAGGAACGACAGCTGGAACGTAGAGGTCGATTTCGGCACCCGCCGCGTCGCCAGATCGCGCAAGGACAGCCCCAGCACCCCAAGAACCGCCAGCAGGGACAGCGCTTGAAAGCTGTCCATCCCGGGGCGGATCACCAGCAAGACGCCCAGCATACCAACCAGAATAGCGCTCCACCGGCGCCAGCCGACGGGATCGCCCAGAAAGAGCGCCGCGCCTAGGGTCACCACCAGCGGTGTCGCCTGCAAAATGGCCGAGGCAGAAGAAATCGGTGTCAGCACAATGGCCGATACAAACCCCAAGGTGCCGACAATCTCGCCCAAGGCGCGCAGCAGGATAGGGCGGGTCAGCATCGCGCGATCCATCAACGGTTCGCCCTTCATCACCACCATCGCGCCATAGCAAAGCGCGCCACCGGTCCCGAGCATAAAGATAATCTGCCCGATCGGGATATCCGTCCCGATCAGCTTGATGAACATGTCCTCAATGGCAAAGCCCAACATCGACAGCACCATGATCAAAGCGCCGCGCAGATTGTCCATATCCTATTCCTTCATACAATCGTTCTAAAATTCCGTCAGAGGATGCATGTCCCTTTGTCGGGGGATGTGCAAGCCTCGCGGTGCATCCCGTGACGGGGCTGGTGGCGGAAGGGACCAACTGCTAGCACAAGCGTATGAAATGGCCGCGCCCCCCGTCTGATACGCTTACGACCGTTTTCACCGTCCTTATCGGCGCGGTAGGGGCGGCTGTCGGCTGGCTGCTGAACGCGCCGATCTACATGCTGCTGGGGCCTGCGGTGCTGGTGTCGCTGGCCGGTCTGGCGGGCGGGCGCATGGGGGTGTCGCTGCCCCTGCGCAACATCTGCTTTGTCGTCATCGGCCTGTCGGTGGGGGCGGGGTTTGACCAGAATGCGGTCGATGCCATGCTGCGCTGGCCGCTGGCTTTTGTGGTGATGGCCGTGCTGGTCTGGGCGATGCTGGTGCTCAGCCGCTGGCTTCTGGCGCGGTTCTTTGGCTTTGACCGTCGTGCAGCACTGCTGGCTTCGGCCCCCGGACACCTCAGCTTTGTGCTGGCGATGGCGGCCGATGGCGGGGATAATGTGGTGCGTATCTCGACCACGCAGTCGGTGCGGCTGTTGTCGCTCACGCTGGTGGTGCCCTTTGTCGCGCTGGCGATGGGGGTTGATCTGGGCGGGTCCATCGTGCCCGACGGCCCCGTTATGGGCGGCGTGACATTGCTGGTGATGGCGGTGCTCTCCGTTGGGGCAGGGGTGCTGCTGGGGCGCATCCGGGTACCCGCGCCGATGTTGATCGGGCCGATGCTGGTGTCATCGCTTGCGCATGTGACAGGGCTCGCCCCCGGTGTGCTGCCCCTGTGGCTGGTGATGCCCGCCTATGTGGTGCTCGGCGCCCTGATCGGCACGCGGTTCTCTGGCGTGCGGCTTGACGATCTGACCAAGGGGCTTGCCGCGGGGCTGGCTGTGACCTGCCTTGCCGTGGGGTTGGCCCTGCTGGGGGCAATCCCGGTCGCTATGGCGCTTGGCATGCCGCTGGCGCATATCCTCGTGGCCTTTGCGCCCGGTGGGTTCGAGACAATGATCGCCATGGGCAGCGTGCTGGGGATCAGCCCGGGTTTTGTCGCCGCCTGCCACATGATGCGTCTGTTCATCCTCAGCGCTGTGCTGCCCCTGATGCTGGCGCGCAGCACCGCGCGCTAGGCTATCTTTCACAGCACCGTTGACTTTGCCGCCCAAACAGCCCATCTGGGGCGCAAGCGATGCCTTCTGCCGCGTGAGCAGACCAGCCCTTGACCTGTCGACCTAAAATCGTCGCGTCTTATGATAGCTGAACAAAAGGCCGCCGATGTTCCCAAAATCACGCGTGGGGCCAAGCGCAACAGACAGGGTGTTGGCACTAGGCTGCCCCCTGCGATCTGCTTTGCGTCCCTCGCGGTTTCCCTGCATCGACAGGGCCCGCGTGATTGCTATGGCGGGAAGGGGCCTTGCCCCGCATCCCGCGGAAAGACGACAAAACGATGAGCGATTTTGAAATGATGGGCCTGCCGCGCCGTCTGGTCAAAGCCTTGACCAACATGGGCATGACCGATCCGACCCCGATCCAGAAACAGGCGATCCCCCACGGGATGAATGGCCGCGACGTGATGGGGCTGGCACAGACCGGCACCGGCAAGACCGCTGCCTTCGGTATCCCGCTGGTGGCCCAGATGCTGGAACGCGAAGCCCGGCCCGAGCCGCGCACCGTGCGCGGGCTGGTGCTGGCCCCGACCCGCGAGCTGGCCAACCAGATCATGGAGAACCTCAAAGGGTTCTGCGAAGGCACCCAGCTGAAAACCATGATGATTGTCGGCGGCCAGTCGATCAACCCGCAGATCAAACGGATGGAGCGCGGCGTCGACCTGCTGGTGGCCACACCCGGGCGCTTGCTGGACCTGATGGACCGCCGCGCGGTGCTGCTGCACAAGACCACTTTCCTTGTGCTGGATGAAGCGGATCAGATGCTCGACATGGGCTTCATCCACGATCTGCGCAAGATTGCGGCGGTGCTGCCGAAAGAGCGTCAGACCATGCTCTTTTCGGCAACCATGCCGAAACTGATGAACGAGATCGCCAACAGCTACCTCAACAGCCCGATCCGCATCGAAGTCTCGCCTCCGGGCAAGGCGGCGGACAAGATCACCCAAGAGGTGCATTTCATCGCCAAGGCGGAAAAGAAATCCCTGCTGATCGAACTGCTTGGCAAACACACCGAGGAACGCGCCCTGGTGTTCGGGCGGACCAAACACGGCTGTGAAAAGCTGATGAAAGATCTGGTCAAGGCCGGGTTCAAAGCCGCCTCGATCCATGGCAACAAAAGCCAGGGCCAGCGGGACCGCGCCATTGAATCCTTCAAGAAAGGCGAGGTCACCGTGCTGGTGGCAACGGATGTCGCCGCCCGCGGTCTGGATATTCCCGACGTGAAGCACGTCTACAACTATGAGCTGCCCAATGTGCCCGACAATTATGTCCACCGTATCGGCCGGACCGCGCGCGCGGGCAAAGACGGGGCGGCGATCGCTTTCTGCGCACCGGATGAAATGGGCGAGCTGAAAGATATCCAGAAGACGATGAAAATCTCGATCCCCGTGGCCTCCGGCCGTCCGTGGGAAGCGATTGACGACCCCGCCAAGCCAAAGGGTCGCGGCGGACGCGGTCGTGGTCGCGGTGG
>NZ_NHBI01000068.1:0-8013 GCF_002167505.1 Sulfitobacter sp. TMED3
CCCTCGTCGCCGCGCTCCCGCGCCGCCGATGCCAGCTCAAGCGCCTCGTCACGCTGCGCCACGAGCGTCCGGTGATCCACGCGGTCCTCGATGCCGGCGCGTTCAAGCGCCGCATTGCTGTCGCGCGCCCACGCCTCGCGCCAGCCCTCAAGAACCTCGACCTTGTTCCAGTCGCGGTTCTTGGTGGTGAAGCCCCCGCCGGGCACGCTGCCCTCTGCGTCCAGCTCGCGGGTGGTCAGCAGGATGTGGGCATGGTGGTTGCGTTCATCGCCCTCCCGTCCCGGTGTAAAACGCGGAGCAATATTGGCCCACGGAAGCGGCTGCGTTTTGCAGTTGTAGCGGAGTAAAAGTCCGCCAGTTTGTGCCCTTCGTTTATGCGGAGGGCGGGAGATGTATTCTGTGGATATTTATAGCCGCGTGCGCCGCGCGTGTTTGAAGGACGGCATGTCAGCGCGGGAGGCCGCGCGTTACTTCAATAAAGATCGTAAGACGATTGCCAAGATGCTGCGCCATGAGCTGCCGCCCGGCTATCAGCGTTCAGAACCGCCACGCCGCCCGACGCTTGATGGGTTTGTTGGTGTGATCGATGAGATCCTTCGCACTGACAAAGCCTTGATCAAAAAGCAGCGACACACAGCAAAGCGCATATTCGAGCGTTTGCGCGACGAACATGGATATGCGGGCAGCTTAACGACGGTGACCTATTACGTTCGTGAGCAAAAGCGGCGGACCAAAGAGGTGTTTGTGCCGTTGTCGCATCTTCCGGGCCATGCGCAGGTAGATTTTGGCGAGACGCTGGGTGTGATTGGCGGCGTGGAATGCAAGATCCACTTCTTTGTGATGAGCTTGCCCCATTCGGATGCGGTGTTTGTGAAGGGATATCCCGCCGAGACAACCGAGGCGTTCTGTGACGGCCACGTGTCAGCCTTTGCGTTTTTTGGCGGCATCCCGCAGTCCATTCTTTACGACAACACGAAGATCGCAGTCGCCCGCATTCTGGGGGACAAAACCCGCGTCCGGACCCAGCGGTTCACAGAGTTGCAATCGCATTACCTGTTTGATGACAAGTTTGGGCGGCCTGCGCGAGGCAACGATAAAGGCAATGTTGAGGGGATGGTTGGCTACACCCGCCGCAACTTCATGGTGCCCGCGCCACGCTTTGACAGCTTTGATGATCTCAATGCGCACCTTGAAGCGAAGTGCCTGGCCCGACAGGGCGAGACACTTCGTGGCCACGACAAAACCATCGGCGAGCGCTTGATATCTGATTTGGATGCGCTGATGGGATTGCCCGTTGCGGAGTATGAAGCCTGCGATCACGTCAGCACACGGGCCACATCGATCTCGATGGTGCGCTACAAAGGCAATGATTACTCGGTACCGGTGGCCTATGCACACCATGACGTTCATGTGCGTGGCTTTGTACACGAGGTACTGATCGGTTGCGGCAATGAGGTGATCGCACGGCACCAGCGGTCTTACGCATCCGCGGATATGATCTTTGATCCGCTGCACTTCTTGCCGCTGATTGAGCAGAAGGTTGGGGCCTTGGATCAGGCAGCGCCTTTGCAGGGTTGGGAACTGCCGGACGTCTTCGCGACCCTGCACCGCCTGCTCGAAGCCCGCATGGGCAAACCGGGCAAGCGGGAATACGTTCAGGTCCTGCGTCTGTTGGAAACATTCGACATGGATGTTGTACAGGGCGCAATCAGTCATGCCATTGATCTGGGTGCAATTGGCTATGACGCTGTAAAGCATCTCGTGCTGTGCCGGGTTGAGAAACGACCGCCGAGGTTGGATTTAGAGTTCTATCCGTATCTGCCCAAGGCCAATGTCGCCATGACGCGGCCATCCAGCTACATGAGTCTGATCGGAGGGACAGCAGCATGACTGACGCGCCTCAAATCCTTCTGCACCACCATCTCAAAAAGCTGCGACTGCCAACGTTCCAAGGCGAGTATGCCAAACAAGCGCAGCTTTGTGCGGCCGAGAACAAAGACCATGTGCACTACCTGGCACGGCTGTGTGAGATGGAACTGATTGATCGCGAGCGCCGGATGATTGAGCGGCGCATCAAAGCGGCAAAGTTCCCCAGTACCAAGAGCTTGGATAGCTTTGACTTCAAGATCATACCCAGCTTGAACAAGCCGCTGACGATGGAGCTGGCACGCTGTGATTACGTTGATCGCAAGGAAAACATCATCGCCCTTGGACCGTCAGGCACGGGCAAGACGCACATCGCTTTGGGACTTGGATTGGCTGCATGTCAACGCGGGTTGAAAGTACGCTTCACAACGGCGGCAGCCTTGGTTCATGATCTGATCGAAGCCCAAGATGAGCGGCGATTGCAGCGTCTTCAAAAACAACTGACCAGCCAGAACCTCTTGATCATTGATGAGTTGGGCTTTGTGCCCCTCAGCAAATCCGGCGCAGAATTGCTCTTTGAGGTCATATCGCAATGCTACGAACGCGGATCCGTCATCATAACCTCAAATCTGCCTTTTGATGAATGGACCGAGGTCTTTGGATCAGAACGCCTGACTGGCGCGTTGCTGGATCGTTTGACCCATCACGTCCACATCCTCGAGATGAATGGCGAAAGCTACCGGCTCAAACACAGTCGCAAAAACCGACAATAATCCACCCACAATCAAAGACAGGAAAATGCTGGCCCAAGGGCCAGCATGCGCTCTGGCCCGCTTCAGCTTTGTGAAGAGCACGCGCGCCAAAGCGCAAAACAACATCAAACGCAGTGGCCCCTTTTTATGCCGCGACCTGGCCCACTTTTACTCTGCGATTGACAGTCGTCGTTAGTTTCGTTCTCGCCATCGTCGTCTGTTTCGGCGTCGTTGTCGACGTCATCATTCTGATCCTCAGCGTTAACTGTCATCGAGTTGTCAGCCAAAGTGTACAGAACTTCCTGTTCGGACCCATCCGCCATGACGACTTCGAATTCGACAACACCGTTCCCTTGAGCTTCGTCATCAAACTCGGCTTCCATGACTTTGCCGCCAGTTTTGGTTTCAACGTCCGCGACGACGGCTGCGACCTTGGGATTGGCCGTCAGGAACTGCTGAAGTTCTTCGGCCGATTTTGCATCGGATTGGCTTGCAGCATATGCCATCGATCCCGCAAGAACCGAGAGGCCGACAAGACCGGAGGTGGCGGCGAGTACTAGTTTGTTACGTTTCATTTTCGTCTCCTTGGTGTAGGGCGGGACCATCCCGTCCGATGAGACTGATTTAGGAGGCGTCATTCTCGAATGACTGACTGTTGAATTACATCTATGTAAGGTTGGAAATTCCGTTTTGTACAAACGGGTCTGCCCATTAAACGGCATCCCAATGCTTACCCAGGCCCGGAGCCCTGCAGCCTATCTGTCACTGTTCACAGGAATGGCGCTGGTTTTGGATGCTTAAACGACCAGCGGCGGGGAACTTCCCCGCCGCTGGTGTGCTGTAGAACTGATTTTAGAGGGAGGCAGGCTGCGCCTTAAATGGCCCGACCGGATCAGCTTGTGCGCGTTTCTCGGCTTCGGCTAGAATACGGGGTGCAGCCAGGCGGAGAGCAAGCGCGAATGCCCCACCGAGCACAATCGCGAAACCAATGGCCATAATCCCAAAGCCGAACCCGGCGAATACGATCACGGCCAAGAGCATACTTGCCAGAATAGATTTAATACGTTCCATAGGTCAGATCTCCTTGTTTCTTGTCCTAAGGATATGGGTGGCATCCCGTGTCGCGGCCTGACGGCAACAATACAACGATGTAATAAACTACGGCTCCGAGTTTTCGGGCAACCAAGATATTCCAGCACGCAGATACAGTCGCACCGAACAGAGCGCCCCAAGTCATGAAAGCGGTGCATTACACAGATTTTTGTCAGCGACAGACTAGGCAGCGATGATAGGAAGTCGGCATGTTGCCTGGACCGTTGGAAGTGGCGGCCCCGGGAGCGCAGAGGTAAAATGCGCTGTAGGCTGTGTCGACCTGAGTTATTGAGGAAACGAATGTGATCGAAAAGTTTCAAGAGCACGCGTCAAACGAGAGAACCTATCTATCGTGGATCAGAACCGCTGTCGCAATTGCAGGCTTCGGAATTGTTATTGAACGATTGCCGAGCAACGCGAATAGTACATGGACAGGGCTGGCATTGGTGATCTCCAGTGCGGTGCTTGTGGCCCTCGCATCGTTGCGATTTTTGGTTATCCGGCGACAGATTGAGCGCTCAGATGCGGGGCGATCCATGTTCGGCGCAATCGAAGTTCTGTTTTCCTCGATGTTGGCAGTACTGCTGTTAACAGTCTTTGTCTTTCTGCTCGGGCTTGCGCGCGGGGGCTGACGTTGGCAACGATTTCACGACGACATTTTGGTATGCGAAGGGGATTTCAATATCTTCCGTATCGAACCGTTTTTTGATCGCTTCAGTGAGGTCGTATTTGACGCCGGCCCCGATCACGGGGTCAGGGCACCAGACTCTCAGAGTTAAGTCGACACTGGACGCGCCGAGCAATACCACCGGGCATCCTGCCACCTCTTCTACCTGCGGGTGAGCCTCTGCAAGTTCCAATGCGAGCGTTCGGGCTTTGTCGATATCCGCGTCATAGCCGATAGAGAACGGCACGATTGCCATTACCCGCGGGTGTACAGCGGTCACGTTGACCATCACAGTGTTGGAAATTACCGAGTTCGAAATGATCACCCGCCGGTTATCGAAAGTTTGCAGGATTGTGTACCCAAGTGAGACATCCTCGACGACTCCCGTTTCTAGCCCCGTCGGCGCGTTGATCTGAATGCGATCCCCAAGGCGAAATGGACGGTAAAAGATGAGGCTGAGGCCCGAAACGAAATTTGCGAGCGTCGATTGAGCGGCAAGTCCGATCACGATCGAGGCAACAGATACACTGGCTAACAGTGCGGTACTCAGGCGGTCCAGCGCCGGAATCATATGGGCATAGAGCATCATGATTATGAGCCAGACAAAGACACTTGCCACCTTGGAGAGAAAGCGGGCAGCCATACGGTCAATGCGTTGATCACGATCGCGTTCTATCACCAACCAGATTGCGCGATGTAGCGTCCACGATAGAAGCAATCCGCCAACCCAGAACAGAATAGCCAGGGCGAACGCCCCGGACCATGTATCTGGATGAAGTTTCACGAGCCAAGACTGTAGCGATTGCCAATTCATACCGCACCTCCGCCTTCACTATTGACCAAGGAGATGCTTTTGAAAACACTGGTGAAATACTAGGGAGATTCATATCGACTATAAATCACGATTTCGGAGCGCGAAGCGACTTGGTCTTTTTAGGCGGCGAAGTCGTCCGGTTGGTGGATCTCCGGTTGAGATTACAGCGCCACAGAACGCCCTTCCAACTGAGATCACCACGCATATCTACGGCGCAACGACATACGAAGTGCAAGACCGGCTGCTGCCCGCGCAAGTGGGGCAGTTCCGTTGGATTGACATTGTCGGGCTTGAGAATGACGCGGAAATCTCGAAATTAGCTCAGGACTTGGGTCTCAGTGATCTTTCGATCGCGGATCTATTTCACCTGGACCAGCGTCCCCACACAGATATTGATGGCGATCTCGTTCAAACCGTTTTGCGCATGCCGGTCAGAAACCAGCCGTTCACGGATCAGATTACACTTGTTCTGGGGCAAGATTTTGTTCTGACGCTACGCGAACAGCGCCGCGACTGTCTTGATGGCGTTCGTAAACGCTTGGCTGGCGGCAAGGGGCGCATACGTAATTCCAGCGAGTATCTTTTTTATTCTCTCTGCGATGCAGTGGTCGAAAGTTTCTTTCCTGTTCTGGAAGAACAGGGCGATTTGATCGAGGCATTGGAAGAACGCATTTTGCACAATCCCAGCGATGGTGCGATGCGCAACATCCATATGTTAAAACGCGATCTTTTGGTTTTGCGACATGCGATTTGGCCGATGCGTGACGCGTTAACCATACTTCAGCGCGATGACACGCCCCAGATAAACACAGATTTGCTGCCCTACTTGCGGGATTGTTCAGACCATGCCTTTCAACTTCTCGATATGGTAGAAGTCTATCGCGAAACCGCGCAAGGCCTCGTCGACTTGCAACTGTCGTCGCTTTCCAATCGAATGAACGAAGTTATGAAGGTCTTGACGATGATCGCGACAATATTCATCCCGATGACCTTCATTGCAGGTCTGTACGGTATGAACTTTGATCGGGCGTCACCTTACAATCTACCCGAACTGGGTTGGCGTTTCGGCTATCTTTACGCCATCGGGCTAATGGTCATTTCCGCCGCTGTCATGTTGTTCACATTTTGGCGGCTTGGCTGGATCTTTGGTCGGTCTGGCGCTGATCCAAATGCTGCCCCTCCAGACGCTGACTAACCGTATGGCACAATCAGTCCGGGTGTGCAGCTGACGCGGATGCTTTCCATTACCAATCCGTAATCTCTCTGTCAGGTCGGAGTAGAGCCATTTGACGTAGCTGTGCCCCAGACACTTAGGGTGCCGCCTAGGATCTAGGATGCGGTAGCCAGAGACTTGGGAAGAGTAAGCATGTTCGATATCATTACAACTTGGATGAGTGGTCTCGGACATGTTGGCGTCGCTGCTCTTATGCTTGCCGAAAACGTGTTCCCCCCGATCCCGTCAGAGCTGGTGATGCCCCTTGCTGGATATCTATCGGCAGAGGGTCAACTCTGGCTACCTGCGGCGATATTCGCCGGCACCATCGGCTCTGTTTTAGGTGCGTTGTTTTGGTATTACATCGGCATCTGGATCGGCGAGGAGCGGTTACAGCGGTTCGCCGCACGGCACGGTGCCTGGCTTACGCTTTCTCCAAAAGACGTGGACAGCGCAGGGACGTGGTTTCGCGACTATGGCTGGCGCGCGGTCTTTTTCGGCCGGATGATACCGGGCGTGCGTACGCTGATTTCGGTTCCTGCCGGAATGGCACGTATGCCGCTGAGACCTTTCCTGATTTTCACGACACTCGGCAGTTTGATCTGGACCGGCTTGCTGGCTGCGGCGGGTTTTTTGTTGCAAGCACAGTATGATGCCGTGGCGGCTTGGGTTGATCCGGTTTCGACACTCGTGATAGTGGGCTTGATCGGCGTCTACATTTTTCGGCTGATAAAGCAGTTCATGCGCCGATGAGAGCACGACGCCAGTTGATGCGCCAAAATCAAGAGGCTACCCTCTGCCGTGCGGTCGTCAGGGAAGTCTAAAAATGCCAGATCGCTCGTCATTTCAGCGCTGTATGCAGGCGGTGGAAGTTTTGAGAATGTGCCAGATATAAAGGGGCCGCAGTGTCGATTTCGCAGTTCGTACGATCAACCGGAATTTGGACGCGGATCAAGCCGATCGCGCCGTATATTCTGACCGCGGGATTGTTCGCGCTCGGGGCTTTTGCTCTTTACCATCTGTTGAAGCCAGTAAGCTTCCGGGAGGTTATGGATCAGGTCCGTGGAACACCCTGGCACATCATCGCGCTGGCGCTTCTGGCAATGTTCACGGGCTACGCCGCGCTGATTGGGTATGATTGGTCCGCCTTAAGGTACATTGGCAAGAAGCTACCCTTTCCAGTTGTGGCGACCGGAGGGTTTCTTGGATATGCTCTTGGAAATACGTTGGGGGCTGGCCCGGTGACCGGCGGTGCCGTGCACTATCGTATCTATTCATCACTAGGGCTTACAGCATACGATATTGCAGCCATCGCGGTTTTTGGATCTTTGTCCTTCGGTCTTGGGGCGACGATTGTCGGATTCGGGGCGCTCGCCTACCACCCATTTGCTCTGCAGTCCCTTACATCAATCAGTCCGCAAGTCCTCAGATGGGTCGGTATCGTGGCTTTGATCGTCTCACTCGGTTTGTTGGCGGCACTCGCTATCCGAAAGTCAGAGATGACAGTGCGCGGGCACAGCTTTCAGACACCTTCATTGGGGTTAATGACTGGTCAATTGCTGTTCACCGCCCTTGATATCCTCATGGCTGCGACTGTTCTCTATCTTCT
>NZ_NHBI01000069.1:0-45516 GCF_002167505.1 Sulfitobacter sp. TMED3
CGATGGCGCGGATCTGTTGAAGCGCCGTGGCCCCGTCTCCGATCAGCGTGGCCCCTTTGACGGGGGCGCCGACCACGCCATTGCGCACACGGTAAGCTTCGGTGCAGGAGAAAACGAACTTGCCGTTGGTGATATCCACCTGCCCGCCGCCAAAACCGACCGCATAGATGCCGTCCTTGAGGTCTGCGACGATATCACCGGGGGTCACGTCACCGCCCAGCATATAGGTGTTGGTCATGCGCGGCATCGGCGTGTGGGCATAGGATTCGCGGCGGCCATTGCCGGTAGGGGCCACGCCCATCAGCCGGGCGTTCTGCCGGTCCTGCATATAGCCTACCAGCACACCGTCCTCGATCAGCACATTCTTGGCCGAGGGCGTGCCTTCGTCATCAACAGAGATAGACCCGCGCCGGTCGGGGAGGGTGCCATCATCCAGCACCGTCACGCCTTTGGCGGCGATGCGTTGGCCCATGAGGCCGGCAAACGCGCTTGAGCCCTTGCGGTTGAAATCTCCTTCCAATCCGTGACCGATGGCCTCGTGCAGCAGGATGCCGGGCCAGCCGGGGCCAAGCACAACATCCATGACGCCCGCAGGCGCGGGCACGGCACGCAGGTTGACGCAGGCGATGCGCAGGGCTTCGCGGGTTTTGGCCTGCCAGTCGGCAGGGTCCAGCAGCCCGTCCAGCCCGACACGCCCGCCGCCACCGGCGGTCCCGCTTTCGCGGCGGCCATCCTGTTCGACGATGACCGACACGTTCACCCGCGTCATCGGGCGCACATCGCGGACAGAGGTGCCCTCGGGGCGCAGAATCTCGACCTCCTGGATAGAGGCAGAGATAGAGGCAGAAACCTGTACGACACGCGCATCAAGGCTGCGGGCGAAATCATCGATCTCGCGCAGGGTGTCGACCTTGACGGGAAAGGCCGCGCCCGCGATTGGATCTTCGTCGGTATAGAGCTTTTGATTAGTCGCGGCTGGCGCATCCGCCCATGTGCCGCCCCCCGCACCCACGGCCAGCCGTGCGGTTTCGCTTGCGCGGCGCAGGGCGGCTTCAGTGATCTCGGTCGAGTGGGCATAGCCAGAGACATCGCCCCGCACCGCCCGCAGGCCAAAGCCTTCGGAGGCATCGTAGCTGGCCGTTTTCAGCCGCCCGTCGTCAAACACCAACCCTTCAGACCGCCGGCGTTCGAAAAACAGTTCCCCGTCGTCGGCACCTGCCACAGCGTCGCGCAGGATGGACAGCGCGGCGTCACGGTCAAGCTGCGCCTCAAAGGGGTTGAAAGGCGGCTGGCTCATAAAAATGTTCCCTGAATCGTGTCATAAAAATCGCTTCGCGTCCGTTTGACGCAAGCAGAAGTCTTTATCTTGAAGTTAGAATATGATTGTAAGCGTACAGATTACAACGGGACAGCTGCCTCCAATTGCGGGGTGCTGCTGGGATTCGCTTATCAATGGTCACAAGATCAGGACGACATATGAAACATCTTCTCTCTTTTTCGGGTCTCATGGCCGCTTTTTCCGCCGTGCCAGCAATGGCGCAGGAAAACCTTCGCATCGACGGGCTGGAAATCATTGGTGAGCCGGTAGACGGCAAGATGGGCTTTCAGCCAGCCGTGACCCGCGTCGCGCAAGACATCCACGATCTGGACCACCTGATCCTGATCATCATCACCTTGATCACCATCTTCGTGACCGGTCTGATCCTTTGGGTGGCGGTCCGTTATAACCGCAAGCGCAACCCCGTTGCCGCATCCTTCACACACAACACGCCGGTTGAAATCCTCTGGACCGTCGCACCGATCGTGATTCTGGTGCTGATCGGGGCCTATTCGCTGCCGATCCTGTTCCGTCAGCAGGAAATCCCGCAGGCCGACCTGACCATCAAAGCCACCGGCAACCAGTGGTACTGGTCCTATGAATANGTCGACGAGGGCTTTGGCTTTGACAGCTATATGATCGGTGCACCGGCTGTTGGCGGCGAAAACCGCAAAACACCCGAAGTNNTCGCNCAGCTTGANGCNGCCGGCTATACCGAACAGCAGTTCCTGCTGGCGACNGATACCGCCGTTGTGATCCCTGTCGGTCAGACNATCGTTGTTCAGGTCACCGGTTCGGACGTGATCCACTCTTGGGCGATGCCCGCCTTCGGTGTGAAACAGGACGCNGTGCCCGGCCGTCTGGCGGANACATGGTTCACCGCCGAGAAAGAAGGCGTGTACTTCGGTCAGTGTTCCGAGCTGTGCGGCAACGCCCACGCCTATATGCCGATCACTGTGAAAGTCGTCTCGGAAGAGGCCTATGCCCAGTGGCTTGGCAACGCGAAAGAAGAGTATGCGGGCATCCCGCAGACTCTGACCGTTGCGTCCAAGTAAGGCACAATTGCTGATGCGGGGTGCGCGANGCGCGCCCCGGGTTCCTTTTGTATGAGAGATCGCATGACAGATACCAGCACGACACCTGCGGGCGAGTATGAGGCGCAGTTCGGCGATTATTTCGCCCTGATGAAGCCGCGCGTCATGCAGTTGGTGGTATTTACCGCACTTGTTGGCATGCTCGCCGCGCCCGAGTCTGTGCACCCCGTGATCGGCTTTGCCTCGATCCTGTTTGTCGCCATCGGGGCAGGGGCNTCGGGCGCGCTGAACATGTGGTGGGACGCCGACATCGACGCGATCATGCGCCGGACCCAAGGCCGCCCGATCCCGTCGGGGCGCGTCCAGCCGGGCGAAGCGCTGGCGATCGGTGTGGCGCTGTCGGGCATGTCTGTCGTCATGCTGGGGCTGGCGGCCAACCTGCTGGCCGCGGGTATGCTGCTGTTCACGATCCTCTTCTACGCCGTTTTCTATTCCATGTGGCTNAAGCGTGCGACGCCGCAGAACATCGTCATCGGNGGTGCTGCGGGGGCGTTCCCGCCCGTGATCGGCTGGATCATCGCCACCGGCAGCTTCTCGGTCGAGGCATGGCTGATGTTCGCGCTNATCTTNATGTGGACCCCGCCGCACTTCTGGGCCTTGGCGCTGTTCATGCGCAATGACTATGACGACGCGAAGGTGCCGATGCTGACCGTGACCCACGGCCGCCGCTCCACCCGTCGTCACATTCTGGCCTATACTGTTTTGCTGGTCATTCTGGCGGTCGGCACCGGCTTCACCTCGATCGGCGGGCCAATCTATCTGGCGACCGCGGGTGTGCTGAACCTGTTGTTCCTGGTCGGGGCCTTCCGCATCTGGCAGCGTGATGAAGACGACAGCGAAGCCGATGATTTCCGCGTTGAACGCAAGTTCTTCCGCCTGTCGCTATGGTATCTCTTNTTGCACTTCGGTGCCATTNTGCTNGAGGCCACCCTGCGGGGCTACGGCTTGGGAGGCTGGTAATGGGNATTCGCGCTGAACACGAGATTCACACACGCCGCCGCGGGCGCAACCTTGGCGTCGGTCTGCTGCTGGCCGCCTTCGTCGTGCTGGTCATGGCGCTGACCTTTGTCAAAATCACCAACATCGATTTCAACGATCTGCCCGGTGGTGAGCTTCAAACACAGGAGAGCAACTGATGGCCCTGTCCGGACCCGCGAAGACTGTGGTGCAAACCGTCTCTGTCGTCATCCTGATGGGCGGGCTGGCTTGGGCATCGGTGCCGTTCTACGATTGGTTCTGCCGCGTCACCGGCTTTGGCGGAACGCCGGGGCAGGTCGCGGGGGCCGAGGGCGAGGTGCTGGATCAGACGATCAAGGTGCGTTTCGACGGCAGCTTGAACGAAGATATGCCGTGGGAATTCAAACCCGTCGTCAACGAGATGGAACTGCGCATCGGCGAGACCGGGCTGGCGTTCTACGAGGCCTANAACCCAACCGATCACCCCGTCGCGGGGCAGGCGTCCTACAANGTGACGCCCTATGCCGCCGGGGCCTTCTTTGAAAAGATCGAATGTTTCTGCTTTACNGAACAGGTGCTCGCCCCCGGTGAGCGTGTTCAAATGCCNGTCAGCTTCTTTGTTGACCCCGAAATCGTCGAAGACCGTGATGGCAAGTATGTACATACGATCACACTGTCTTATACGTTCTATGAAATTGACCTGCCCGAGGACTATGAAGCCCCCGATCAGGACAGCGAGACAAACCTGAATTAAGAAAAAGGTGAGGGACTGAACCAATGGCCCATGAAAAGAACCATGACTATCACATTCTGCCGCCGTCCACATGGCCATTGCTCAGCTCCATCGCCGGCTGTGTCATGCTGGTTGGTGGTGTCTTCTGGATGCACGATGTAACCCCCTTCGTCTTCTTGGGTGGTCTGGTTGCCGTTCTGTACTGCATGTTCGGATGGTGGTCCGAGGTTGTTGCTGAAAGCCACGTCGGCGATCACACCAACGTCGTGCGCATCGGTCTGCGCTATGGCTTCATCCTGTTCATTATGTCCGAAGTGATGTTCTTTGTGGCGTGGTTCTGGACCTTCTTCAAAGAAGCCCTGTACCCGATGGATGAATTNCCGGGCTCCACATATGTGCAGCCGGATATCATNCCNGTTGACGCCTTCCACCTGCCGCTGATCAACACNCTGATCCTGCTGCTGTCGGGCTGCGCTGTCACATGGGCNCACCACGCGNTGGTACATGAAAACAACCGCAAAGACCTGATCGCCGGCCTGTCCATCGCGATCGTTCTGGGCATGCTGTTCACCGCGTTCCAGGCCTATGAATANTATGANCTGCTGGCCCATGNCGACTGGACCTTCGGCGGCGACCTGTTCTTCTCCAGCTTCTTCATGGCGACAGGCTTCCACGGTTTCCACGTTGTGATCGGCACGATCTTCCTTGCGGTCTGCCTGTTCCGCGCGATGAAAGGCCACTTTACCCAAGAGCAGCACGTCGGCTTNGAAGCCGCTGCCTGGTACTGGCACTTTGTTGATGTGGTCTGGCTGTTCCTCTTCTTCGCCGTCTACATGTGGGGCATCTAAGCCCGCAGTCGGCTTGCAAACCGGGCCGCAATCACTAAAAGCAACAGGCGCGCGAGGGGNACCTTGCGCGCCTTTGCATTGCCGCCACCCGTCCACGGGTGCCAACCTCAAGAGAGCTTTATGCGTCGTACGCTATTCCTGCTGATTGTCGGCCTTGGCGGGGCTGCTATCCTGATNTGGCTGGGCGTTTGGCAGATCCAGCGGCTGGCGTGGAAAGAGGCGATNATCGCCGACATCAACACCCGCATCGCCGCCGCCCCCGTCGACCTGCCCCCTACCGTCAACGCCGAGGATGACGCCTATTTGCCCGTCGCGGTGACCGGNNCCTATCGACGCAGGCGAGGTGCATGTGCTTGTGTCCCAGAAAGACGTCGGCGCAGGNTACCGCGTCATCGCGCCTTTCNCGCTAGAGGATGGCCGCCGCATNATGGTCGACCGCGGNTTTGTCCTGACNACGGACAAGGACNCCCCCCGCGNNTTGGGNCCCGCGACGGTGACGGGCAATCTGCAATGGCCGCGCGAAACCGATAGCTTCACNCCCGAGGCCGACCTGAAGGGCAACATCTGGTTCGCNCGCGATGTGCCGGATATGGCGCAAACGCTTGGCACCGANCCCGTTCTTCTGGTTGCGCGCAGCAGCANGCCTCAGCCAGCGGGGATCAGCCCGTTGCCCGTCGATACCGCCCGTATTCCCAACGACCACTTGCAATATGCCATCACTTGGTTCTCTCTTGCCGCGATCTGGCTTGGGATGAGCCTGTTCTTCTTGCGCCGCCGCCGCGCGCCCAAAACCGAAAGCTGACCCTTATGCGTTATGTCTCCACCCGTGGTTCCGCCCCCGTTTTGTCGTTCGAAGAGGCGCTGCTGACCGGCCTCGCCCGTGACGGCGGCCTGTATGTACCCGAAACGATCCCGACGCTCGGCACCGATGAGCTGCGCGAGATGGCCACGATGTCCTACGAGGATGTCGCCTTTCGTGTGATGAANCCCTTTGTCGGCGACACATTCAGCGACGATGAATTCAAGGCGCTGATCGCCAAGGCCTATGCGGGCTTCAACCACAAGGTGCGCGCGCCGCTGGTGCAGCTTGAACAGGGGCACTTCCTGCTTGAACTGTTCCACGGNCCCACGCTGGCGTTCAAAGACTTTGCCATGCAGTTGATCGGCCACATGTTCCAGGCCGTGCTGTCGCGCAAGGGTGAACGGGTGACCATCGTCGGTGCGACCTCGGGCGATACCGGATCCGCCGCGATCGAAGCTTTCCGCGGGCTGGATAACGTTGATGTCTTCATCCTCTTTCCCCACGGTCGCGTGTCCGAAGTGCAGCGCCGACAGATGACCACACCATCGGAAAGCAACGTGCACGCGCTGGCGCTGGACGGTGATTTCGACGACTGTCAGGCGCGCCTGAAAGACATGTTCAACGACCACGCTTTCCGCGACGGGGTGCAGCTGGCAGGGGTCAACAGCATCAACTGGGGCCGCGTGCTGGCGCAGGTGGTCTATTANTTCACCGCAGGGCTCGCTATGGGCGCGCTGGACCGCAAGGTCAGCTTTACCGTNCCCACGGGCAACTTCGGCGATATCTTCGCGGGCTACATCGCGCGCGAAATGGGNCTGCCGATTGCNGATCTGGTGGTTGCGACGAACCAGAATGACATCCTGCANCGCTGCCTGACCACAGGCGGCTACCACAAGGGCGAGGTTCATGCCTCTATCAGCCCNTCGATGGATATTCAGGTCAGCTCCAACTTTGAACGCGCCTTGTATTTCGCCTACGGCCAAGACAGCGACGCGATCAATGCGCTGATGGGNGATCTGGCGAAGGGNGGNTTCGACGTGGGCGACAATGCCCTGCGCGANCTNCAAAACACCTATAAATCNGGCCGCGTNTCCGAAGAGGAAACCAGCGAGACGATCAAGGCCTTCTACGCCGACACAAACGAACTTCTGTGCCCGC
Organism: Sulfitobacter sp. TMED3; assembly: GCF_002167505.1. Lineage (NCBI taxonomy): Bacteria > Pseudomonadati > Pseudomonadota > Alphaproteobacteria > Rhodobacterales > Roseobacteraceae > Sulfitobacter > Sulfitobacter sp. TMED3. Next base: position 6,911 of record NZ_NHBI01000069.1, read on the forward strand.
ATTCTGCTATCGGGGTTCGCGTGGGGGCGGCCTTGCGTGATCCGGCGACGCCGATGATCACGCTGGCCACCGCGCATCCGGCCAAGTTCCCCGACGCGGTCGAAGCCGCCACAGGCCAGCGCCCGCCGCTGCCNGACCACATGGCCGATCTGTTCGACCGCGAAGAACGCGTGACCCGCGTGCCGAACGACCTTGAGGCGCTCAAGGATATCATTAAAGGGGGCATCGCTCAGTGAGCTTGCAACAACACCGCCTGTCCAATGGCTTTCGTATCGTAACCGAACATATGCCGGGGCTTGCNTCGGCATCTATCGGGGTCTGGGTTTCGGCGGGCGCGCGGCATGAGACGGCCACGCAAAACGGTATCGCGCATTTCCTTGAGCATATGGCGTTCAAGGGCACGGCNAAGCGCACNTCGTTGCAAATCGCCGAAGCGATCGAGGATGTGGGCGGCTATATCAACGCCTATACCTCGCGCGAGGTNACGGCNTANTANGTGCGCGTGCTGGAAAATGACGTNTCGCTGGGGCTGGATGTGATCGCGGATATCTTGCGCAATCCNGTCCTTGATAATGGCGAGATCGAGGTAGAGCGCGGCGTGATCCTGCAAGAGATCGGTCAGGCGCTGGATACGCCGGATGATGTGATCTTTGACTGGTTGCAGGAAAAGGCATACCCCAACCAACCCATCGGGCGTACCATTCTGGGCCCGTCCGAACGCGTGTCGAATTTCAGCCGCGACGACCTGTCGGGCTTTATCAGCCAGCATTACGGCCCCGGCCAGATGATCCTCGCCGCCGCAGGGGCGGTGGACCATGACGAGATCGTGCGCCTTGCTGAACAGCTGTTCGGCGACATGCCCCCCAAGCCTCTCTTCGACGTTGATGCTGCCAAATTCAGCGGCGGTGAAGTGCGCCAGTTGAAACCGCTTGAGCAAGCGCATTTCGCGCTCGGGTTCGAAGCGCCCGGCTACCGCGCCGATGATATCTATGTCGCGCAGATCTATGCCTCTGCCCTGGGGGGCGGCATGTCGAGCCGCCTGTTCCAGGAGGTCCGCGAGAACCGCGGCCTGTGCTATACGATCTTTGCGCAGGCAGGGGCCTATGCCGACACAGGCATGATGACGATCTATGCAGGGACCAGCGGTGAACAACTGCCCGAACTGGCGGGCATCACCATTGACGAGATGAAGCGCGCCGCCTCCGACATGTCCCCGGCCGAGGTTGCAAGGGCACGGGCGCAGATGAAGGCTGGCCTGCTGATGGGGCTGGAAAGCCCGTCGAACCGCGCGGAACGTCTGGCGCGTCTGATCCAGATCTGGGACCGCGTCCCCCCGCTGGAAGAGACCATCGCGCAGATCGACGCGGTCACCACAGGCGACGTGCGCGACTTTGCCCAGAATATCGCCGCCAGCGCCCCTGCGGCATTGGCGCTTTATGGTCCGGTAGATGGTGCCCCCACATTGGAAGAACTTCAGGAGCGTCGCGCTGCCTGATGCAACTGCTGAAACGAAAGCTTGCCATTGAAACCGAAAGGCTGACGTTGCGGCCACCGGTGCATGCTGACTTCCGCCCCTGGGCCACCCTGCGGTCGGACAGCATCACCTACCTCACCCCGTGGGAGCCGTCCTGGGCACCGGACCACCTGTCGCGCAAAGCGTTTACCAATCGGGTCTACTGGGCCAACCGGTCGGTCTCTGCGGGGACGGCGCTGCCGCTATTTCTGATCCGCCGCAAGGATAACATGCTGATCGGGGCGATCACGCTGGATAACATCCGTCGCGGCCCGGCACAGGCGGGCACCTTGGGGTATTGGACCGGCGAACAATTCGCCCGCCGTGGCTATATGCGCGAAGCGATCGAGGCGACGGTGCACCACGCCTTCACCCGTCTGGACATCAGCCGCGTCGAGGCCGCCTGCCTGCCCGAGAACATCGCCTCGCGCGGGTTGCTGGAAAAGACCGGTTTCAAATACGAAGGCGTCGCGCAAAGCTATCTGCAAATCGACGGGCGCTGGCGGACCCATGTGCTTTATGCGCAGCTGCGCGGGGACCGTCGGGGCAAGACCGCAGCGGGGTAGGGGGCTATGATCGCTTATGCCACTGTCGGGGCAGACGACCTTGCACGTGCCAAACGCTTCTATACCGCTTTCCTGCCAGCCTTGGGCTATGCCCTGACCGAAGGTCCCGAAGGCTTGAGCTTTGTGCTGTCGCAGGCTGCGGGGCAGCCCGCGGCCTCGCCGGATTTTTACGTCAAACCGACCTTCGATGGCGCGCCGGCTTCTGCTGGCAACGGGTCCATGATCGCGTTCGAAGCACCCACTCAGGCACAGGTGCGTGCGTTACACGCCGCAGCGCTGGCCGCGGGCGGCAGCGATGAGGGCCAGCCGGGGTTTCGCGTCACCTATGGTCCGCGCTTCTACGTCAGCTACCTGCGCGACCCCCAAGGCAACAAGATCGCGGTCTTCTGTGATAATCCGGCAGAGCCGGGCAGGGATGATCCACCCCCTGCGCCGACGCGTTGATATGAAAAAGGCCAGACAGCGATGTCTGGCCTTTCGTTACTCTGATGTCCGCAGCGAGTTAGCGGCGGCGGTCGCGCCGCGCGCTCATCGGTTGGAAGGCGACGCCGACGTGCGCCTCGCAATAGGGCTTGCCCTGCTGTACGGGCAGACCACAGAACCAGAAATCATCCGTTGCAGGGTCACCGACGGGCCATTTGCAGGTCCGCTCTGTCAGGTCCATCAGGCCGATCTTCTTCGACTTTTTCTCGACCTCGCTCACCTTGGCAAGCGCTTCCGGGCTGATCTCGTTCGCGGAGGGCTGCGGTGGCAGCGGCTGACCGGCGGGAATGATCTTGGCGCGCGCGGGCAGGTTAGGACGGGGCGCTGGCGTGTCATCCGCCGGTTCCGGCTCTGCGGCTTCGGGGGCGGGTTCAGCCTTGGGCTTGGCGGCTGCGGCGGGTTTCGCGGCAGGCTTGGCCTTGGCTTCCGGTTTCGCCGCCGCAGTAGGGGCGGCGGCGGGCGCTGCGGTTGCGGTCCGGTTGGACAGCCCCAGACGATGCACCTTGCCGATCACGGCATTGCGGGTCACACCGCCCAACTCCTTTGCAATCTGGCTTGCGGATTGGCCCTCGCCCCACATTTTCTTCAGGATCTCTACGCGGTCATCGGTCCAAGACATTTGGCGTCCTTAGCTAACAAGCGGCCCTTCTCAGGACCGCCGTGGAAAAATCTCAAGCCCCTATACTAATCACTGACAGCTTGGGTGCAAGGCGCGAACGGGCGATTGGGACGGCAGCGGGGACAAACGCTCCCCTAAAACCACAGCAAAGCAGCCACCGCACCGTTCGTGCGACAGATTGCGGCAATCGCGCGCCAATTTTTGCTTTGCAAGCCGCGAAAAGCTGCTTATGCAAACGGCATGATCAACCGTTCGACATCCTCTTTGCGACGACGCCAAGGCTAATTGGCGACACCGGCCCCTGACAAGGGGGGCACGGCATTGATCTTTTGCGACATAAATTGCGTCGCACCCCTTCAAATCTTATTGACCCTCTCCGTCACACATGGCCTTTTGTGCCTTTGATGCGGCCAACCCATAAGGATGATCCTGATGATCCCATCTGTTCTGCCGACCTATTCACGCGCCCCCCTGAGCTTTGTCAAAGGCGAAGGGTCCTGGTTGATTGAACAGGACGGCCGCCGATTTCTGGATCTGGGCGCAGGCATTGCGGTGAACGCGCTTGGCCATGCGCACCCCGCGCTGGTGGCGGCGCTGACCGAACAGGCGGGGCAGCTTTGGCATACCTCGAACCTCTACGAGATCCCCCAGCAACAGGAACTGGCCGACCGGCTGGTCGCGCTCAGCTTTGCCGATACGGTGTTCTTCACCAACTCCGGCACCGAGGCATGCGAACTGGCGGTCAAGATGGCGCGCAAGTATTTCTACGACAAGGGCCAGCCCGACCGGACCGAGATCATCACCTTCTCGGGTTCGTTCCACGGGCGGTCATCTGCCGGGATCGCGGCGGCAGGATCCGAGAAAATGACCAAAGGCTTCGGCCCGCTGCTCCCCGGTTTCAAACATATCGAATTTGGCGATATGGAGGCGCTTGGCGCGGCGATCACCGATACCACAGCCGCCATCATGATCGAACCGGTGCAGGGCGAAGGCGGCATCCGTCCCGTGCCGGATGCTGACCTCAAACAGATGCGCGCGCTGTGCGAAACACACGGGCTGTTGCTGATCTTTGACGAGGTGCAATGCGGCGTGGGCCGCACCGGCAAGATGTTCGCCCATGAATGGGCCGGCGTCACCCCCGACATCATGATGGTCGCCAAAGGCATCGGCGGCGGTTTCCCCCTGGGCGCCGTGCTGGCCACAGAAAACGCGGCCTCTGGCATGACGGCGGGCACCCACGGGTCGACCTATGGCGGCAACCCGCTGGGCTGTGCCGTGGGCAATGCTGTGGTCAATATCATCGGCACAGACGCCTTTCTTGAGGGTGTGAACCGCAAGGCCGGCCTGATGCGCCAAAAGCTCGAAGGGTTGGTCGCCAGCCACCCTGACGTGTTCGAAAGCGTGCGCGGCAGCGGGCTGATGCTGGGGCTGAAATGCAAAGCCACCAACAGCGATGTCGTCGCCGCAGGGTACCGTTACGAGGTCATCACAGTACCGGCGGCGGATAACGTGATCCGCCTGCTGCCCCCTCTCAATATCACCGATGAAGACATCGCCGAAGCCGTTTCCCGCCTTGATCAAGCGGCCAGCAGCCTTGCTGCCAGCTGACCTTCATTTTGCCCTATAAACTCCGGGGGGCCGGGGGGGCTGGCCCCCCAACTCCCTAAAATAAAAGAATAACCCATGAAACATTTTCTCGATATTCACCAAACCGATCCGGCTGACCTGCGCAGCATCATCGACAATGCCGCCACGATGAAAGCGTCCCGTCTGGGCCGCCCCCGTGGTGCGCCGGATGATGAACAGCCGCTCAAGGATCACATGGTTGCGCTGATCTTTGAAAAGCCCTCGACACGGACGCGGGTCAGCTTTGACGTGGGCGTGCGCCAGATGGGCGGGCAAACGATGGTGCTGTCCGGCGCAGATATGCAGCTTGGCCACGGCGAGACCATCGCCGACACGGCACGGGTGCTCAGCCGCTATGTCGATCTGATCATGATCCGCACCTTCGAAGAGGCGACTCTGCTGGAGATGGCGGAATATGCCTCTGTCCCGGTGATCAACGGGCTGACCAACCGCACCCACCCCTGCCAGATCATGGCCGATATCATGACCTTTGAAGAGCACAGCGGCCCGATCAAGGGCAAAAAGGTGGTCTGGTCCGGTGACGGCAACAACGTATTCGCCAGCTTCGCCCATGCGGCCAAGGCGTTTGATTTCGAACTTGTGTTTACCGGCCCGCAGACACTGGACCCCGAGGCCGCGCTGAATGGCCTCTACACAACCGAGCGTGACCCGAACAAAGCGGTAGAGGGCGCGGATCTGGTCGTGACAGACACATGGGTGTCGATGCATGATCCGCAATCGGCGCGCGAACGTCGGCACAACCAGCTGCGCGGCTATCAGGTGAATGACGCGCTGATGGCCAAGGCAAAGCCCGACGCGCTGTTTATGCACTGCCTGCCCGCACACCGCGATGACGAGGTGACAAGCTCTGTTATGGACGGCCCAAGCTCGGTCATCTTTGACGAGGCTGAAAACCGTCTGCACGCGCAAAAGTCGGTCATGCGCTGGTGCTTGGGGAAATGAGCGACCGGCGGCCCATCGTTGTCGCGGGTGCGGGGGCGATCGGCTGCTTTGTAGGTGGCATGCTTGCCGCCCACGGTCGCGATGTCACGCTGTTGGTACGTCCCCGCGTGGCAGAGCAGATCCGCAAGCATGGCCTGCGGCTGACGGGTTTTGACGGGCTCGACCAACAGGTGCCTGCCGCAAGCCTGACCCTGTCACAGGACCCTGCCTGTCTTGCCGGGGCGGGAATCGTGCTGGTCACGGTCAAGACCGACGACACCGCCGACATCGCGCGGCTGGTGGCGCAGCACACGCCGGCGCTTTCGACCATTGTCAGCCTGCAAAACGGCCTCGACGCGGCCGAGATCCTGCGCGAGGCCTTGCCGCTGCATGATGTACGCGGGGGCATGGTGCCCTTCAACGTCGTCCCCCATGGCGACGGGCGGTATCACCGCGCGACCAGCGGGGATATTTTCGTCGAAACGGGCCGGATGCCACTGGCGGGCTATCTGTCGGTGCCGGGATTGCAGGTTACGGGAACGGGGGCGATCATCGGCGTTCAATGGGGCAAGCTGTTGCTGAACCTGAACAACGCGCTGAACGCCCTGTCAGGGCTGACCTTGCAGCAACAACTGCTTGACCGGCGCTGGCGACGCGTGATGGCCGCCCAGATGGCCGAGGCGCTTGCCGTGCTAAAGGCTCATGGCATCCACCCTGCATCCTCTACGCCACTGCCCGCACCGCTGATCCCTTGGGTGCTGCGCCTGCCGACGCCGCTGTTCACGCGTGTCGCGGCCAAGATGCTGACGATTGACCCGATGGCGCGGACCTCGATGTCCTATGACCTAGAGGCGGGTAAACCGACCGAGATCGACGCGCTTCAGGGCCGGATCATCGCGATGGGGGCGCAGGAAGGCGTCGCCACGCCGCTGTGTCAGCGGGTCTCTGATCTGGTGAAAGAGGCGCAGGCGCGCCGTCCGGGGTTGCCCGATATGGACCCCTCGGACCTTCGCTAGGCGGCAAGGCCATGCACCACAGCGCTTAGTTGACCAGCGCGTTCAGCCCCAGAAATATCATCGCTGACATGGTTGCTGCCGCGGGGACGGTGATGACCCAGGCCGCGACGATGGTCATGAAGTGCGACCGGCGCACGAGTTTTCGGCGGCGGCGTTCCTCTACAGCGATGCGTTTGACCTGACCGGCTTTGGCACCGGGGCGACGCAGGCGGCGCTCCATATGCCATTCGCGGTAGAAGCCTACGCCAAAAACGCCCCCCACAGCGATATGGGTAGAGCTGACGGGCAGGCCCAGCCACGAGGCGATGATCACGGTGATCGCCGCAGAGAGGGCGACGCAATAGGCGCGCATCGGGTTCAGCTTGGTGATCTGGCTGCCCACCATGCGGATCAGTTTCGGCCCGAAAAGGAACAGCCCGAAGGAGATGCCGAAGGCCCCGATCACCATCACCCACATAGGGATAGAGACTTTGGCCTCGAACCCGCCGAACTCCGAGGCGTGGACGATCGCGGCAAGGGGCCCAACCGCGTTGGCGACATCATTGGCCCCATGGGCAAAGCTGAGCAGCGCTGCGGAAAAGACCAGCGGCAGGCCGAACAACACTTTGACGGATTTGTTGCGGTTCTCCATCCCGACCGACGCGCGGCGGATGGCGGGGTAGGAAATGGCATAGGCCAGAACGCCACAGGCCAAACCGATCAGCAGGGCCGAGCCCATGTTGATCTCGACGATCTTCTTGAGCCCCTTGAGCGCCAGATAGGTGGCAAAGACGCCGGACATGACGCCAATCAGGATCGGCACCCAGCGACGCGAAGCTGCGATCTTGTCCTCTTGGTAAAGGATTTGCGACTTGATCAGCGCAAGGAACATCGCCGCGACAGCGCCGCCCAAGACGGGCGAGATAATCCAGCTAAGAGCGATCATACTCATTGAAGGCCAGTTCACCGCCGCCATCCCCGCAGCCGCGATGCCGGCCCCCATGACGCCGCCCACGACCGAGTGTGTGGTCGATACCGGCGCGCCCACCCATGTGGCCAGATTGACCCAGAGGGCCGACGAGATCAGCGCGGCCATCATGGCCCAGATGAACACTTGGGAATCCGCGACCGACGCGGGGTCGATGATCCCCTTCGAGATAGTCGATACCACGTCGCCACCAGCCAGAAGGGCACCGGCACTTTCGCAAATGGCAGCAATGATGATCGCACCGCCCATGCTCAGCGCCTTGGCCCCGACGGCGGGGCCCATATTGTTGGCAACGTCATTGGCCCCGATGTTCACCGCCATATAGGCCCCGAAGGCCGCGGCGGCGATCACCACATAGTTGGAAGGCTGCGCGCCAAAGAACAGACCTGCGACCAGCGCGGCCAATACGATGAAGGCAAGGGCAATGCCAAATCCGACCATAGGCCGCGCCACATAGGTCGCGGCCTGTTCCACCCGCGAGATGCGGTTCAGGTCAGAATCCAGTGTTTTCCACTGTTGGCCTTTGGGTCCGTCGGTCATTGCTGCCTCATTTTCTAAAACCATGCGCTCGTGGCACAGTGAAAACGGTTTCGCAAGGCCGCACGGGGGGCTATCGGGGCGTGGCGACTAGAGGTTCAGAAGGATTTCGCGCAAATCAGGCTCTGCCACCAGTTCGGCGGCTTCCTTCGGGGGCATCCAGCGGCGGGTGCGCAGGTCGACCTCGGGGTATTCATCCTCGATGTGGCGGACGCGGGTTAGGTATACCTGTGCGATGACGGGCGTGGTCATCCCTTCGGACAGACCCTTGTCATAGTCATAATACCCGATCGGCTCGCTTTCGATATCGGCCTTGGACACGCCTGCCTCTTCCCATGCTTCGCGCAGGGCGGCACCGGCACCGTCCAGTCCGTCAATCGGCCAGCCTTTCGGCACGATCCACCGGCCGGTGTCACGGCTGGTGATCATCAGGACTTCTTTACCTTCGGGGGTTTCACGGTAGCACAATGCGGCGACCTGAATACGTTTGGGGCGGCGCCAGATGGGGAGGATCATCCCCTCCCACGCGCGTTTGAGTTCATGTATCATAATTAAAACGTTAACCTGTAACTTCGTTGTTCTTGCTTTTATCCGGTCATCGTAGCTGAAAAAGAGACGAGAATCAATTTCACCCCCGCAAACCCTTGTGCAGCGGCGGTGTGCATCCCACTGTTTGATGGACCTTATAGGAGACTTAGCGCGATGGCCGCAGATTTAAAGACCGCAGATATTGGCGTTTATGGTCTGGGGACGATGGGCAGTGCGCTGGCGCTTAATCTGGCCGAGCAGGGGTTCCGTGTGGCGGTCAGCAACCGCGAAGCCGATTGGATCGCGCCCTTTCTGGCAGAGGCCGGACCGCTGGCGGATCACCTCTCGGGGCACGCGACGCTTGAGGATTTTGTCGACAGTATCGCGCAGCCGCGCAGCATCTTGTTCATGATCCCGTCGGGTGCTCCGATGGATGCGATGATCGACGCGGTGATGCCGCTGCTGGATGAGGGCGACACCATCATTGATGGCGGCAACGCCGATTTCCACGACACCCGCCGCCGCGCCGCCGCCTTTGACGGTACGGGGCGGCATTTCGTCGGCATGGGCGTGTCGGGCGGTGAAGAGGGCGCGCGCCACGGCCCGTCGATGATGGTGGGCGGTACCGATCACAGCTGGACCCAGCTGCGCCCCATGCTCAGCGCGATTGCGGCCAAGTTTCAGGGCGCGCCTTGCGTAGATCATCTGGGGCCGGACGGGGCGGGGCATTTCGTCAAGACCGTGCATAACGGGATCGAATATGCCGACATGCAGATGATCGCCGAAGTCTACGGGCTGCTGCGCGACGCCGGTGGGCAAACGGCACCGCAGATCGGGGCGCTGTTTGAAAGCTGGCAGAAAGGGCCGCTCAGCTCTTACCTGATCGAGGTGTCTGCCGCCGCGCTGCAAACCGTGGATGCCGAGAGCGGGACGCCGATGGTGGATCTGATCCTTGATAAGGCGGGTCAGAAAGGCACGGGCCGCTGGACCCTGATCGAGGCGCTGAAGCTTGGCCAGTCTGCCAGCACGATCGAGGCGGCCGTCGGTGCCCGTGGCTGGTCGAGCGAGAAAGCCTTGCGGGTCGCGGCGGCGCCGCTCTTGCCGGATGCGGTGACCGGCGGCACGCTGCCAACCGAGGATGAGATGAAATCGGCCCTGCTGGCCGCGCGCATCCTGNGTCACGCGCAGGGGTTCCGCGTTTTGTCTGCCGCCTCTGACGAATTNGGCTGGCANCTGGATATGGCCCGCATTGCAGAGATCTGGCGCGCGGGCTGTATCATCCGGTCAGCCTTGCTGGACGATCTGGCCGATGCGTTCCACGCAGGATTGCCCGAGGGGGCCTTGATCCTCGCCCCCGCCATCCGCGATATGCTGGGCGATCACCTTGCTGGCCTGCGCAAGACCGTCGCNGCCGGGGTGAGCCTGGGNGTGCCCATGCCCGCGCTNAGCGCGTCACTGGCGTGGTATGACAGCATCCGAACCGCACGCGGGTCTGCGAATTTGATCCAGGCGCAGCGCGACTTTTTCGGCGCGCACGGGTTTGAACGCGGCGATATCGCGGGGGCGCACCACGGGACATGGAACGCGATCCGGCGCGACTAGGNCGCTGGTNTAGCCNCGGCGCAGGGNCGATTGNGCGAAAGGGTCTGTCTCGTAGGTGACATGCGACAGATACAGACCCTGCGGCGGGGCGACGGGGCCGCAGGCTTGACGGTCCCGCGCAGCGAGCATCNGTTTCACATCGTCGGGCGCAAATGATCCGGCCCCGACGCGTTCAAGCGTGCCCACGATGCTGCGCACCTGATTGTGCAGGAANGACCGCGCGCGCACGTCGAACTGCACCTCGACACCGCCGCCGACGGGATGCTCTGTCATATCCACGCGGTCCAGCGTTTTGACCGGCGTTTGCGCCTGACAGATGGTCGAGCGGAAGGTGGTGAAATCATGCTCGCCGATCAGATGGGNCGCGGCCTCGCGCATGCGGTCGATGTCCAGCGGCTTCTTGACCTGCCAGACCAGCCCCGCCTGATGTGTCGCCGGAGGGCGACGTACCAGCACACGAAACAGATACCGGCGTTCGAGCGCGGAAAANCGGGCGTGAAAGTCATCATCCACCGCGACGCAATCGACGATCGCAATGGGCAGTGGTTTCAGATGATAGTTGATCGCCTCGGACAGGCGGAACGGGGTCCAGTCACGTTCCATATCGCAATGGGCGACCTGCGCCAGCGCGTGGACACCGGCGTCGGTGCGCCCTGCGGCGGCGATGTTATGGGCGCGCGGTTCGATCTTGGCCAAGGCGTCCTCTATCGCGCCTTGGACCGACGCAAGGTCGATCTGGCGTTGCCAGCCGACAAAAGGTGCGCCGTGGTATTCGATTTTCAGGGCATAGCGTTGCATGGCGGGCGTTTACCCTGAGGGTGNCCATCTGGCAATCCCTGACCCGCGTGCCTATGTTAGAGCTTAACGACNGGTGAAGGCGGGCACGGGCTTTGGTACTCTCAAGAATTGCCGATGGCATATGGCGGCAGGTGGAAAATGTGCAGGACGGCGTGTCCGAGACGTTTTTCGAGCCTGTGATCCGTCTGGGCGTGACCGGTTTGGCGCGCTCCGGCAAGACCGTGTTTATCACCTCGCTTGTGGCGAACCTGCTGGANCGCGGGCGGATGCCGGGGCTGCTTGCTGCTNCCGAAGGGCGGATCGAGGCGGCGTTCTTNCAGCCGCAGCCCGACGATACCGTGCCGCGGTTCGANTATGAAAACCACCTTGCNGCGCTGACGGGGCCCACGCCGCATTGGCCCGACAGCACCCGCGCCATATCNGANCTGCGCCTGTCCTTGCGGGTGCGGCCAAACGGCTTGCTTGCGGGGTTTCAGGGGCCGCGCACGGTGCATCTNGATATCGTGGATTACCCCGGCGAATGGCTGCTGGATCTGGCGCTGATGGATGTGGATTATGCCACGTGGTCGGCGCAGGTGCTGGCGCGGATCGCCAACCGCGAAGAGGCCGCGGGCTACCGCGCGCTGGTGGAGGGGATCGACCCCGAGGCGGCGTTGGACGAACCCGTGGCTCAAGCGCTGGCCGCCAGCTTTGCCGAGTATNTGCAAACGGCACGTGCGAATGGCTATTCCGACTGCACACCGGGGCGGTTCCTGCTGCCCGGTGATCTGGCCGGATCGCCGGTGCTGACCTTTGCGCCCCTGCCGGGCGGCGAGGGGCCGCGCGGGTCACTGCTNCGCGAGATGGCGCGGCGGTTCGAGGCGTATAAGCGGCGGGTGGTCAAACCGTTCTTTCGCGATCACTTTGCGCGGATCGACCGGCAGGTCGTGCTGGTGGATGCGCTTGGCGCGATCAATCAGGGCCCCCGNGCGGTCGAGGATCTGCGCGCTGCCATGAGCGATATCCTTGGCAGCTTCAAACCCGGACGCAACGGATTTCTGACGCAGCTTTTGCGCGGCAAACGGGTCGAGAAAATCCTCTTTGCCGCGACCAAGGCCGACCATTTGCACCACAGTCANCACGCCAGCCTCACCGCGATNATGGAGGCGCTGACACGNGATGCCCGCGANCGCGCGCGCTTTGCGGGGGCTCAGACATCGGCCATGTCGCTGGCGTCTTTGCGTGCCACGACCGAAGCCACGATGACGCACAACGGCGAAACCCTAGAGGTCGTGCGCGGCAGCCTGCTGGATANCGGCAAANAGGCCGCGTTCTATCCCGGTGAACTACCCAAAGACCCGGCACATCTTCTAAGTCCGGCGCGGGCGGGGGCGGAAAAATGGCTGGATCAGGATTATCAGATCATGCGTTTCGCGCCTGCTCGGCTGAACCTGCGCCCCGGTGACGGGCCNCCGCATATCCGTCTGGACCGCGCGGCGGANTTCCTGATCGGGGATCGTCTGTGACCGGTGACGATGTGACCATCGCACCCGCGCGGGTGCTGGATGCCGGNCGCCTGTCAGAGGTGATGGCNTGCGCCAATGCAGANCACGATTGGCTGCCTCAGGCCCACAGCCGCGCAGAAGAGATCGGCACACTGGGNGACATGATTGATGTGGGCTGGGTGCAGGTGGCGCGGACCGAGGGGCATGTTGTGGGCTTTCTTGCACGGCGTGCGGCCGAGATTCACGGGCTGTATCTGCACCCCAAGGCCCAAGGCAAAGGCATCGCGCAGCGTTTGCTGAACGGGGCCAAGGCGCAAAGCGATCGGCTCGCGCTGTGGAGTTTCGAGGCGAACCTGCGTGCGTCGCGGTTCTACCGTGCCGCGGGCTTTATCGAGGTGGCGCGCAGCGACGGGGCAGGCAATGATTTCGGGCTGCCCGATGTNCGGTTTGAGTGGATGAAAGGGGCGGCGTGATGGCCAAGGGTCCGGTGCTATTNGATCTTGAAGAAGACACAACCGCGCGGCCTTCGGTATCGGATGCGCCGCCGGTGCCCGANGTNGGNGCNCCCGCGCCGCAAGGGCAGGCGATGCAGATCGCGGCACGGCTGGCCGCGCGCAAGCCGTCNAAGCTGGTNCGNCTGTTCTGGTGGCTGCTGACCACGCTGNTCGGCGCGCTGGTGTCCATTGCCGCGTGGAACTTTATCATGGGGCTTCTGGCGAGCTATCCGCTGTTGGGGATGGTGATGACCGTGCTTATTGGTGCGGTGCTGTTGGTTCTGGTACTGCTCTGTCTGCGTGAATTGGCGGCGTTTAGCCGTTTGGCGCGGCTTGACGGTTTGCATCACGATGTGGGCGAGGCGCTGGCGCAGAATGATCTGANNGCNGCGCGGGCTGTGACGGACCGGNTGGTCGGCCTGTATCAGGGCCGCGAGGATACCCGCTGGGGNCGCGACCGTCTGGCAGAGCTGCGCGGCGATCAGTTGGATGCGCAGACCTTGCTGGCGCTGACCGAGGCAGAGCTGTTAGGCCCTCTCGACATCGCCGCCAGCCGCGAGGTCGAGGCGGCGGCCCGTCAGGTNGCGACGGTGACGGCGCTGGTGCCCNTGGCGCTGGCCGATGTGGTCGCGGCGATGACCAGCAACCTGCGCATGATCCGCCGCGTNGCCGAGATATACGGCGGGCGCTCGGGCTTCTTNGGNTCNTGGCGTNTGACGCGGGTGGTGCTGTCGCATCTGGTGGCGACGGGGGCCGTGGCTGTGGGCGACGACATGCTGGAACCGATCCTTGGTGGAACGATGCTGGCAAAACTGTCGCGCCGCTTTGGCGANGGGCTGGTNAACGGTGCGTTGACNGCCCGCGTNGGCGTCGCCGCGATGGAGGTNTGNCGCCCCATGCCGTTCTCNGAANCNCGCCGCCCNAAGGTGCGCAGCATCATCAAACGNGCGNTGTCGGGNCTGTTTTCCAANGGCAGCTAGATGCCGGGGCGAGGGGGCTTGTCGGTCGATCTGCTGCGGCCTATAAGGCNGNNNATGANCCGGANNTCCGCGATCATTATNCGAATTATTTNCCCGGCGCTCTGANNNACGAGACGCCGGGCNGAGGTGNTTGAGNNNNTCGCACCGCANCNGANGATATGNATCCATNCCNANATNNNNTTGCNNAAGGACGCCNGCCATGTGCGCCGANACCCCNGANACNCNNGACTATAANNCCACNNTGAACCTGCCNAAAACCGATTTNCCGATGCGNGCGGGNNTGCCNAANCGCGANCCCGAATGGCTGGAGCGGTGGGAAAAGATCGGCGTCTATGACCGNCTGCGNGAAAANCAGGGGCGCAAGCCNTTCACGCTGCACGACGGCCCCCCCTATGCNAANGGCAACCTGCATATCGGCCACGCGCTGAACAAGACGATCAAGGANATGATCGTGCGGTCGCACCAGATGATGGGCTTTGACGCGCGCTATATCCCCGGTTGGGATTGCCACGGTCTGCCCATCGAATGGAAGATCGAGGAACAGTACCGCCAGAAGGGCCGCGACAAGGACGATGTGCCGATCAANGATTTCCGCGCCGAATGCCGCAAGTTCGCCGCCGGCTGGGTCGATGTCCAGCGCGAGGAATTCAAACGTCTGGGCATCACCGGCAACTGGGCTGATCCCTATCTGACGATGGATTTCCANGCGGAACGTGTGATCGCCGAAGANTTCATGAAGTTCCTGATGAACGGCACGCTNTANNANGGCTCCAANCCCGTGATGTGGTCGCCGGTTGAAAAGACCGCGCTGGCCGAGGCCGAGGTCGAATACCACGACAAGGAAAGCTTTACGATCTGGGTGAAGTTCAAGGTTGTTGGCACGGATGACGCCANCCTTGANGGCGCTCACGTCGTGATCTGGACCACGACGCCCTGGACCATGCCGTCCAACAAGGCCGTCGTCTATGGCGAAGATATCTCTTACGGTCTGTACGAAGTCANCGGCCGCCCCGAGGAATCCTGGGTCACCATCGGTGATCGCTATCTGCTGTCGGACAGCATGGCGATGGATGTGTTCGGGCGTGCGCGTCTGGANGACACNATGGTGCGCCGTTTGCGGGATGTGACGCAGGNCGAGCTGGCAAAGATCAAGCTGCANCACCCGCTGGCGGGGGCCGAAGGCAGCAATGGCGAATGGGACGATCTGCGCGACTTCCGCGCCGCTGATTTCGTGACCGACACNGAAGGCACGGGCTTTGTCCATTGTGCGCCGTCGCATGGTCTTGAGGAATATGAACTTTACCGCGGTCTGGGGATGCTGGATCAGGTGATCACCTATAACGTGGTCGAAGACGGGTCTTTCCGCGCCGATCTGCCGTTCTTTGGCGGNAAGAAGATCCTCAAACCCAACGGCAAGGAAGGCGACGCCAACACNGCCGTGATCAACAAGCTGGTCGAGGTCGGCGGGCTGCTGGCGCGTGGCAAGATCAAGCACAGCTATCCGCATTCCTGGCGCTCCAAGGCTCCGGTCATCTACCGCAACACGCCGCAGTGGTTTGCCGCGATCGACCGGCCCGTTGGTGACGGGCAGGACACATTCGGCAAGACCATCCGTGAACGCGCCCTGACCGAGATCGACAACGTCAACTGGGTGCCCAAAAAGGGCCGCAACCGTCTGCANTCGATGATGGANGCACGCCCNGACTGGGTNCTGTCGCGTCAACGGGCCTGGGGTGTGCCGCTGACCTGCTTTACCAAGAATGGCGCGCTGCCAACGGATGAAGACTTCTTGCTGCGTAACCCCGAGGTCAACCAGCGCATCGTCGAGGCGTTCGAGGCTGACGGTGCGGATGTCTGGTACGAAGATGGCGCGAAAGAGCGGTTCCTTGGCGGCATCGTGAACCCCGACGACTATACCCAAGTATTCGACATTCTGGACGTGTGGTTCGATTCCGGTTCGACCCACGCCTTCGTTCTGCGCGACCGCGAGGATGGCTCGGAAGACGGTATCGCGGATGTCTATATGGAAGGCACGGACCAACACCGCGGTTGGTTCCATTCGTCGCTGCTGCAATCCGTGGGCACCACGGGCCGCGCGCCTTATCGTAACGTGGTGACGCATGGGTTCACGCTGGATGAGAAGGGCATGAAGATGTCCAAATCCATCGGCAACACCATCGTTCCCGAAAAGGTCGTGCAGCAATATGGCGCGGATATCCTGCGTCTGTGGGTGGCGCAGACCGATTATACCGCGGATCAGCGGATCGGGCCGGAAATCCTGAAAGGCACCGCCGACAGCTACCGCCGTCTGCGCAACACCATGCGCTATATGCTGGGCGCGCTGTCGGACTTTACCGATGCTGACCGGACCGAACCCGCGGAGATGCCAGAGCTTGAACGCTGGGTGCTGCACCGTGTGGCAGAGTTGGATCAGATCGTGCGCGAGGGCTATGCGCGCTACGACTTCCAAGGCGTGTTCCAGGCGGTGTTCACCTTCGCCACCGTTGATCTGTCCGCGTTCTATTTCGACGTGCGCAAGGATGCGCTGTATTGCGACGGCGACACGCTGCGCCGTCGTGCTGCGCGCACGGTGCTGGATATCCTGTTCCACCGTCTGACGACGTGGCTGGCCCCTGTGCTGGTGTTCACCATGGAAGAAGTCTGGCTTGAACGGTTCCCCGGCGACGAAAGCTCGGTTCACCTGACGGATATCCCTGAAACGCCCAAGGCGTGGCTGGATGCCGATCTGGCGGCGAAATGGGCCAAGGTGCGTGCCGCGCGGCGGGTTGTGACCTCGGCTTTGGAAGTGCAGCGGGTCGAGAAGGTCATCGGGGCCTCGCTTGAGGCCGCACCGATGGTGTTTGTTGCCGATGACGCTCAGCGGGCGGCGCTTGAAAGCGTTGCGTTCGAAGACGTTTGCATCACCTCGCAGATCGCCATCACCGGCGATGACGCCCCGGCAGAGGCGTTCCGTATGCCAGAGACCGACGGCGTTGCCGTGGTGTTCGAGAAAGCGTCGGGCGAGAAATGCGCACGCTGCTGGAAGGTGCTGCCGGATGTCGGCACCCACGCTCACGCGGGCGTATGCGCCCGGTGTGACGAAGCCGTGTCCTAAGATGACGCCGCGCCGCTTGCTCCGGAAACTCGGGTGAAGCGGCGCTGCATCCCCACGCGCTTTGGCACCTTGGTCGTGACCGAGGATGCGGGCGCGATTACCTACCTGCATTGGGGGCAGGATGCCCTACACCAAGACAAAAGCGCACTGCTGGATGACGCAGAGGCGCAGTTGCGTGCCTATGATGCCGGGCAGCGGACACAGTTCACTCTGCCACTGCGCATTGGCGGAAGTGCCACGTTGCAAGCGGTCTGCGCCGAGATGTCGGCGATCCCCTTTGGCGATACAGTGACCTACGGCGACATCGCGACCAAACTGGCGATCCCGGCGCAAGTGGTGGGGCAGGCCTGCGGGCAGAATCCTGTNCCNGTCATTGTGCCGTGCCACCGTGTGATGGGGGCTAAGGGGTTGACCGGATACTCGGGTGCTGGCGGGGTAGAGACCAAGATCGCCCTGCTACGCCACGAAGGGGCGGCNGGNNTGCTNATCTAGTTTAGAGGTTTCGTGCNGCTGCNTTGGCCCTGCGCGCCTNTATCAGGCCTCGCGGTCGTAAAGATACTGCTGCGCGACACCGGCAAACATCAGATAGACGCTGGTNATGATCAGGCCCCAATGGGCCCAGCTTTGCGGGTGNAAATCGACCCACGCGGCCCANCCGGCAAAGAACGTCCAGCCCAATGCCATGGGCAGGGTGACCANGCGCCAACGCTCTGTCCGGACGGGNTGCACGAATTTCAGCGGGGCGAACATGGTAATGGCCAAGACCGTGACAAGCACCAGCGACACCCACCATGGCGGCGACAGGGCAAAGAGCACCAGTACCAGCATGTTCCAGCATCCGGGGAAGCCCCAGAACGAGTTGTCCTTGGTTTTCATGCGTGTGTCGCAGAAATACATGGCGCTGGTGAAGGTGACGATGATGATCATGACCCAACCGCTCCACCCGTCCATGAGGCCGGAATGGAATAGCGCNAAGGCCGGAATNAACACATAGGTGAGATANTCGATGATCAGATCAAGCAGCACGCCGTCGAATTCNGGCGCGTTGGTTTTTACGTCGTATTTACGCGCCAGCGGCCCGTCGATCCCGTCGACAAAGAAGGCGACAACCAGCCAGAGAAACATCATATCCCAGCGTTCGTCGGCGGCAGCAAGCATGGCCAGCATGGCGAAAATCGCACCCGTCGCAGTGAACAGATGGACAAGAAGGGCACGGGAATGAATATTCATATGCGACAGATGACAAATCTTTTCGACGGATGCAAAAGGAAAAGCGTGTGTTGCCNCGCAGGCTTGGGTTGACCCCGCTCGCGATTCCGCCTAAAGCCAGCAAACCAATTTCAGGGTTTGCCGTAGCGCGGCCCATATGGGTATTGCACCGGATCGCCGGAAATGCCCCGCAGCAAAAGGATAGACCCATGTCGCGCGTTTGCGAATTGACCGGAAAAGGCCCGATGACGGGCAACAACGTAAGCCACGCCAAGAACCGTACACGTCGTCGGTTCTTGCCAAACCTGAACGATGTCACCCTGCAGTCCGAAGCACTGGGCCGCGGTTTCAAGTTCCGCATCTCGGCAGCTGCTTTGCGCACTGTTGACCACCGCGGTGGCTTGGACAAGTTCATGGCGAAGGCNAAGGACACTGAACTGTCCGTCAACGCGTTGAAAGTTAAGAAAGCAATTGCAAAGTCCAGCGCCACAGCCGAAGCGCTGTCGTAAGACTTTCCAATCGTTACGATGTTGTAGCCCTGGCCCTNGGCCGGGGCTGCGTCGTTTTGGGCTGGTGCTTTTTCAAGCGCTTCGTCTAGGGTGCGGCCCATGANCCTGCGTTCCCTCTCGGCTTTGGTTCTGGCGTTGATGCTGGCCCTCACGGGTCAAAGCATGGCTGTCGCGCGCGGGGCCTCTGCGGCTACGGGGCAGATGGTGTTGTGCACCGGTGCGGGCCCTGTNGCGATTTATGTGGATGCGCAGGGCAAGCCGACCTCGGCCCCGCATATCTGCCCCGATTCGGCGCTTAACGTTGCAATGGCAGGCGCGGTGGTTCTGGCGGCCGCACCGATGCGGATCGTGACNTTTGTCGCGCCGGCGGTGCATGTCCTGACAGCCGATGTGCCGCGACGTAAAACGCGCCACGACCCAAGGGCCCCGCCTGTCGCTGTCTGATCCACACCCTTCACAGACATTTTGAATATGACGACAGGATATACCAATGACACCTGCTTTGCTGACCCGCGCTGTCTGCGCATTGTTTCTCTTTTCCGCCCCTCTCGCTGCCGAGGGCATCATGGTAGATGACGCCTACATCCGCAGCTCGACCGCGAAATCCACCTCCGGTGCGGCGTTTATGGTGGTGATGAACCACTCTGGCGCGGATGACCGNTTGATCGGGGCGTCCTCNGACGTGGCCGANAAGGTCGAGCTGCATTCCCANACCTCTGACGACAATGGCGTCATGCGGATGGGCGAGATCGAAGGCGGCGTGGCCATTGCNNCGGATGACATGCANNCCTTCAAACGNGGCGGCGANCACCTGATGTTCATGGGCCTGAAAGGCCCGCTGGNGCAGGGCGCGATGGTGCCCGTNACNCTTGAGTTCGAAAANGCCGGNNNGGTCGANATCGAGGTGATGGTCGATCAGGATCGCAAGCCGAACCATGGCGCGATGAAACACGACAAGATGAAGCANGACCNCGGTGATATGGATCACACCGGTCACGAGATGCCGAAAGACTGAGCCTTTTCGCCCCCATGAATGGTAGCGGCCCGATCTGTGTTAAANCGCGGGCCGNTGCTGGGGTGGGGNGCTCAAGAGTTGCTCCACCCAATCGGTGACCACACGTGTCGCCGGACCGGTGCGGTGTTCGGCGAACTGGTTCCCCACGGCNGAACGTTCGAGGTTCAGCTCTACCGTATGGGCCCCGTTGCGCCGCGCCTCTGCCACGAAACCGGCGGCGGGGTANACGTTGCCAGAGGTGCCGATGGCTGCAAAGATATCGGCCTCGGCCAGATGGTCAAAAATCTCGTCCATGTCATAGGGCATTTCGCCGAACCAAACGATGTCGGGCCGCGCGGCTGGGGCATTGCAGGCGGGGCAGGGATCACCGACNGCCATGACCATAGGTGCGGNCCAACGGTGGTCACAGGCAGCGCAGAGCGCCGAATTCAGCGCGCCGTGCATATGGATCACCCGCGCGCCGCCCTGTTCGTGCAGATCATCGACATTCTGCGTCACAATCACCACCTGTCCGGCATAATTCGCCTGCAGTCTGGCCAGCGCTTGATGCGCCGCGTTCGGTGATACCTCTGCTGCCTGTTTGCGGCGACCGTTATAGAAATCCACAACCAGTTGCGGGTCGCGGGCATAGCCTTCGGGAGTGGCGACGTCCTCGACCCGGTGCTGCGCCCAAAGCCCGTCTTCGGCGCGGAAGGTATCAATGCCGCTTTCCGCAGAAATGCCCGCGCCGGTCAGAATGACGATCTTGCTCATGTCAGCCCCTTTGTTTTACGCGCCAAGTGAACCAGCCGCGCAGCTTTTGCGCAAGCGGTCAGCCCTCTAACGCCTCGAAGCTGGAAGAAAGCCACGGCAACTGCGCCACCGTCGGCGCGATCATGTGGGACCGAAGCAGTTGCCGCATCGTGTCGGCAATATTCTGGGGCACCGGCCCCGTCCAGTCTGACCCCGCAAACAGCGAGATCTGTCGCGTTAATCCGGGCGTGGGGAGCGGGTGCACCGCAAGCTGCTGGTGAAACCGCTCTGCGCGGCAATAGCCGAAGGGCGTCGNGATGGCCCAGCCGATNCCCCGNGCCACCATCGCCATCAGGGCGAGATGGCTGCCGATCTCGAATTGCGAAGGCAGGGTGATATTGCTGCGCGTCAGGTGGTTGTTGATCTGGTCGGCGATCAACTGGTCTGCCGCGTANTTAACGAAGGGCAGGGCGGATCGCCCCGTCATCAGCGCGGCGCTGTCGCCGTCAAAGCTGGCGGGGGNGACGATCACAAAGGGATCGCGGGCCAGAGGAATCTCGATCAGCCCGCTTTTGGCATCCCCGCTGGTGGCNGCAATGGCGATATGAAGCGATTTGTCCTGCACCGACTGGATCAGCCCCTTGCTGCCGTCGGTCACCATGCGAAAGCGACAGCCNGCCATACTGTCGGCCAGNAGGGTCGCCAGACGCGGGGTGACATCGTTGTCAAAGTCGTCGATCACGCCAAGNCTCAGGTCGCTGAGGTTGGCAAGATCCATGACCGTCAGCTCGGATTGCGCGAGCCGGATATGGGTCAGCGCCGCGCCGCTGTGNCGCAGAAAGCTTTCGCCCGCCGCGGTCAGGCGCATGGGGCGCGTGCTNTGGTCGATCAGGGCGGTGCCCATGGCGGCTTCTAGGTTGCTGATCTGCTGGCTCACGGCGGGTTGGCTTAACCCTGTCAGCGNNGCGGCCTGTGCGACCGANCCACGGCTGGCCAAAGCCTCGAACACCTCTATACCGCGCAGGGTGATGCCNTTTTTNATCATGNTGCTNGNCCCCTTCGTTCTTTCCAATTTTGTGAAGCATGCCCGATAAATTGGCAAGCTTGTCGCGGATCATGCACCCATAGTTTCACAAAAGTGAAATGAGCCCTGGGGTGGGGTGGTGGTACTTGAAGCTTGGCTGCGCGCGGCGCACCATAAGGGAAATCACGCACCCGGAGGCCCCATGAAAATCGCAACCGCCGCATACCCGCTGGATGTCCTGACCAGCTGGGCGCAATATGAAGACAAGCTTGCAGGCTGGGTCGCGACGGCGGCCGCCAGCGGGGCAGANCTGTTGGTTTTTCCCGAATATGGCGCGATGGAGTTGGCGACGCTCGCTGGCCTTGACGTGGCGGGCAATCTTGAGGCGTCGCTGTTTGCNGTCTCTGACCGGTTGGCGGATGCGGATGCGGCGCATCAGAAACTGGCGGCGGAATATGGCGTGCATATCGTTGCGGCATCGGGGCCCGCGGTGACGCCTGCCGCNGCNCGTCCGGTGAACCGCGCACGTCTGATCACCCCTTCAGGTCAAGTCGGGGTGCAGGACAAGCAGATCATGACCCGATTCGAACGCGAGGTCTGGGGCGTNGTCGGCGGGGAGCCTCTGCGCATCTTNGAGACNACATTGGGCAAGATCAGCATCCTCATCTGCTANGANAGCGAGTTTCCNCTGCTGGGCCGTGCTCTTGCCGATTGCGANATCATCGCCGTGCCGAGCGTGACNGAGGCGCTGGCAGGCTANTGGCGTGTCCGNATCGGATCCATGGCGCGGGCACTGGAAAATCAATGCGTTACGGCCATGTCATCCTGCATCGGCCCTGCGGATTGGTCAGAGGCGCTTGGCACATCTTACGGGGCAGGCGGCATCTTCTGCCCGCCGGATGTGGGCTTTCCATCCACCGGAGTCCTTGCCGCCGCNGAGATCAACGTGCCCGGCTGGACCTTCGCCGAGGTCGACATCGCCCAGATCAGCCGCGTGCGNGCAGACGGGGTGGTGTTGAACCGAAACCACTGGGAGGATCAGTTCGGGCGTGACGCAACGGCCATAAACGTGCCTTTGATGTGAATACCCCTTGAAAAAAGGGAAAATTGCGCCCATTTAAGCCTGCGTCCTGAAATTGCAGGGCAAAGTGTTCAAGGAGAGACCATGGCCAAGGAAGACACGCTCGAATTCCCCGGTATCGTGAAAGAACTTCTGCCGAACGCGACGTTCCGGGTCGAGCTTGAAAACGGCCATGAGATCATCGCACATACGGCAGGAAAGATGCGCAAGAACCGCATCCGTGTTCTGGCTGGCGATAAGGTACAGGTGGAAATGACCCCCTATGATCTGAGCAAAGGCCGGATCAATTACCGCTTTAAATAATACGCTTTTCCGAGAATCACCTGGTGGTTTTCGGGCAGCGATCTAGGATCGCATATGAGTTTTATCCTCGGATCAGGAAGTCCGCGCCGCAAGGAATTGCTGGCGCAAATCGGCGTNGTGCCTGACGATATTCGCGCGCCCGATATCGACGAAACCCCCCATNCCGCCGANCTGCCGCGCCCCTATTGTGCGCGTATGGCCCGTGAAAAAGCCGCCGCGGTGCAGGCGGGGGCCGATGATATCGTGCTGTGTGCCGATACCACCGTCGCGGTGGGGCGGCGAATCCTGGGCAANCCNGCGGATGAAGCAGAGACGATCCGTTTCCTGCGCCTCATGTCGGGGCGTCGCCACAAGGTTATCACGGCNGTCGCGGTCAAGCGCGGNGACAAGCTGTGGCAGCGCGATGTGGTCAGCACCGTCCGCATGAAACGACTGTCNGACGCCGAGATCACGGCCTATCTGGCAACCGNTGACTGGCANGGCAAAGCCGGCGGCTATGGTATTCAGGGNCCGGCAGGNGCCCTTATCCCGTGGATCAGCGGATCATTCACCGGCATTGTCGGCCTGCCACTGGCCGAAACCGCAAACCTGCTGCGTGCTGCAGGATATGTTTTCGCAGGAGAGACCTCATGAAGGGCCGTACGATCGTTCTGGACCATTTTGGCGACATCGAAGCCGCCGCGCTGATCGTGGACGGCAAGCTGGATGACCTTCTGATCGACAGCGACGGCCCGCGCCCCGGCACGATCTACCGCGCCATCGCGGATCGTCCGGTCAAGGGGCAGGGGGGGATGTTTTTGAAAACGCCCGACGGCTCTGCTTTTCTGCGCCAGATCAAGGGGCTCGCACCNGGGCAACCCATTCTNGTGCAGGTNTCCGGCTATGCTGAACCCGGCAAGGCCGTTCCCGTCACCCAGAAGCTGCTGTTCAAAAGCCGCTATGCTATCGTGACGCCAGGCGCACCCGGCACCAATATCTCGCGCAGTATCCGCGACGAGGAAGAACGGGACCGGCTGCTCGAAATCGCGCATGAAGCGTCCGACGGGGCCGCACATGGCCTGATTCTCCGGTCCTCTTGCGCTGGCTCGGATGCCGATGACATCGCCGATGATATCGACGCGATGCTGGCGCTGGCGGACAAGGTATTGGACGACCCATCCACCGACATGGAGGTCCTGTCCGAAGGCGATGGTCCGCATATTCTGGCTTGGCGCGACTGGGTCGAGCCCGCCGACGTCGTGACCGACCCAGGTGGTTTTGAAACCCATGGCGTGTTGGACACTGTCGACAGCCTCTCGCAGCCGCGCGTCGCGCTTGACGGTGGTGCCTTTCTGTTTGTGGAACCCACCCGTGCGTTGGTGGCCGTTGATGTGAACACCGGTGCGGACGTGTCCCTTGCTGCCGGGATCAAAGCGAATATGGCCTGTGCCCGCGCCTTGCCCCGTGCCCTGCGTCTGCGCGGGTTGGGCGGGCAGATCACGCTTGACCTTGCGCCCATGCCCAAAAAAGATCGCCGCCCGTTCGAGACCGCGTTGCGCCAGGCCTTCCGCGCCGACGACGTGGAAACGACGCTGGTCGGCTGGACCCCGCTGGGCCACTACGAACTGCACCGCAAACGCGCCCGTATGCCTTTGGCCGAGGTTCTGAAGTGACCTGCCCGATCTGCGACCGTGAAACCTCTCCCAAGTATCGCCCCTTCTGTTCCGGGCGCTGCGCTGACGTGGATCTGGCCAAGTGGCTGAACGGCAGCTACGCGACCCCCAGCCGCGACCCCCAGGATATCGAGGCCGCAATCGAAGCCACCGAGGCCGCTTTGAACGCCCCCGACAAGCCGCATTAGAATTTTCCGAAAAAACCTTTGCCAAACATGGCAAAACCCTCTGGACACCCCCGCCGCAAACTCCTAGAACCCGCACACCCGACCACTACGGTGGTCTCCGGTGCCCGGGTAGCTCAGGGGTAGAGCAGTGGATTGAAAATCCTCGTGTCGGTGGTTCGATTCCGCCCCTGGGCACCATTTAAACAGCTAACACATTGGTAATGCTTCAGCTTTTAGCCACTGCTAGGAGCCGTAGACCATGTCGGAGACCATTTGCCCCCCGTTCACTTTCGTTAAGGGTGGGGTCTATTACTTCAGCCGACGCATTCCGAAAGAGCTGAAGTCTCATTATTTGGCGCAGGCCACGACCAAACCACCGGCTGTTCAAACCCGTGCAACTGTCACTCCCTTTGTAAGGGCGGCCCACCCGCCGTTTGCCTCAGCCCGAGCCAAAGCTTCCGATCATTTCGGGTCCGCCAAGGCGACGCTCAGCGGAACCGAAACCATTTGAACTACCATCCAAGGCCAAGCTCATCACGAGTATCCGAGTGTCGGAGAGGAGATCCAGTTTAAGTGGCTACGTGGCAGCTTTGTCCCGCGTTGGGTCAGTTCGGCCCGCATCACGTTTTGCTCTCGCAGCAACGGTCGGCAATGTCGGCTGCGACCGCAGCATCGAAGGACTGGGACGGATGTGGGCTCTGGGCCGTTCGCTGCGTCCGACACGATGGGTGGCTTATGCACTTTGACGGTAGGTGCGAAGATTCCCTATAAAGGTAGGGAGATCGGCTATTTAGCTTTAGATCGCCGAACGAACGGAGAATTTGCCCCGCAACCCTTCGCTTACGTCATCGCGCGCTGGCGGCGGCGTTGTTGGGTTGACCACAGACGGTACACCTCAAGAACGGCCAGAGGCGCAAAATGCACGAGAGCCGCGCCGACGCCGCCCCAATCGTGCAGGGCAGCCCAGTGGATGAGGGTTAGTATAGCCGCAGCATAGACAAACTGCTGTAGCTTTTTCCACGACCGCCCAAGGCGGCGCACCCATGCGTCTGTCGACGTAACAGCCAATGGCACAAAGATAAGAAAGGCGATCCAGCCGGTCCAGATGTACAGCTTTGATACCTCGTCGCCAGTGAAGGCTATGGCGCCTTCATCAACGAGGTAAAGCACCGTGTGGGCCAGCGCGTAGAAGAATGCGGCCACGCCAAGATAGCGCCGACGCTTCATCAGCCAGCGCGGCCAGCTCGCATCGCGAAAAAGCATCATCAGCGGGGTGATCATCATCGCGATGATCATGAACCGCGCGGCGAACTCACCGGTGGGATGCAAAAGAGTTTTGACCGCGTCCGGCGCGCCGGAGGTCAGGCCAAGGGTCATTGGAATGGCGGGGAGGCTCAAGAGCGCCCAGAAGGTGAGGGGGTGATCCCATGTGGATTTCAGCACGCAAATATCTCCGAAAGGTTGGTCGTTCTACGCGGGTCGCCCCGCGTATCTGTGGCGATCAGCATAACAGCGAGGCGAAATAATCTTCCCAGCTTTGATGCGGGCGTCCGGTCGCGGCTTCATAATCGCCGGAGGCGTCAAAGGCGCCGCGGCGGATACCGTCGTAGATGCCGCCGATAATCGGGCCGATAAAATCGCCAAGCTCGGCGGTGCGGTCAGCGACATAGTCTTCGGCCGACATGCCGCGATAGGTAAGCGCTGTGCCATATGCGGCGTTCATATACTGCGTTAGTTCCGCCTGAGTGATCGGCGTGCCGTTCAAATCAAAGGTTTGACCGTTCAGCTCGTCCCGCGTCAGCAAAGCGGCATAGGCATGGGCCAATTCGGAACGGGTCGTGTAGCCGCATTTGCCGTCCCCCGCGCTGTTGGCGATCTCGCCCTTGGCGCGGTAGCTGTCGATATACTCAACGTCAGGCTCGATGTAGATGCCGTTGCGACCGATGGCCCAGTCCAGACCGCTGGCGCGGATGTCGGCCTCGGTCTGGCGGTTGCTCTGCACGACGGGTGAGAAGGCGGTCCCAACTTCGGGACCTTGAATGCTGGTGTAGACGATCTTGCGAATGCCGGCGGCCTTGGCCGCCTCGATCACGTTACGGTGTTGGCCGATGCGGTCTTCGGGCGGGGCCATGCCTGAGACGAGCACAAGGGCATCAACGCCCGCAAGAGCAGTCCGAAGCGCGTCCGGCTGATCATAATCGCCGGGGCGCACCTCGATCCCTAACTCGGTGGCATTGCCCGGCGTCCGGGCGAGGCCGATGACCGAGGCGTGATCTGTTCGTTCTATGAGTTTACGGACGATTTCTTGACCGAGTTGTCCTGAAACGGCGGTGACAGCATAGCGCATCGGGCTCTCCTTTGACTGGGATCTCGCTGGCAGGGCCTGACGGGCCCTGCCATGTTGCGGATATTAGCCGTGGTAGGCTTTGCTGACGGCAAAGCTGTCTTCGAACCAGTGCCACAGCACCACCTGACCATCGCGGACCTTGGCACGCAGGGCAAAGGTGAAGGGGCCAGTCTCTTTGCCGGATTTCGTGGTTATGCCGCTCATCTTTCCAAAGACGGCAACGGTGTCGCCTGCGGCAAAGGCATCTGTGTTGTCCCAAGCGGTTGTCTGAAAATTCTGGCCAAAGACGCCAAGAAAGTCGAAGACTGCCTTCTTGCCGCGTGCCTCACCGATCCACGGCAAGCTTTCGTCGCCCTCGTTGTGCCAGACCATATCGTCGGCCATCAGGGCCCGCATTTTCTCCATATCGCCCGCCCCCATAGCGCCCATGAAGGCCATTACGGTGTCAAAGCTCTCTTGTGTAACTGTGTCCATGTCTTTTGCTCCTGCGTGTTGTCCGAGAATGATGGCCAGAGATGCGCCGAGTGAAGTTTTCAGAAGGGTTCTGCGTTTCATGTGTCGCTCCATATCGGGTGCCCCGAAGGAATGGGGCCTTGGTTAAGTTCAAGATTTCGGGTGCCACTCCGCGCGGTACCCGAAAAGTTCGGGCCAGCTCAGCTCTCAGGCGGCGTCGGTCCAAGTGAGCTTGGGGTCTTCGCGGAAGGCAAAACGCTCGAGGTGGCTGGTAATGACCTGCACGACCTTATCGAGCGCGGCCCGGTCATCGGCTGTCGCGCTCAGTGACAACTGGCCCTTTGTTGCGGCCAGTTCACATGCCCCGAAAGGCAGTTCGATATGGCCGTTTTGGCGCGTGTGGGTGACGGGCACCTTGTGGCCGAAATGTTTGCAGAGCGTGCCCAGATAACGTTCTGCGCTTTCGGTGTTGAGATGAGTGGTCGCTTTCATGGCGGTGTTCCTCGTGTTGCAAGGAACATCTATTCCCGGCGGATTGATCGGGGTATTCATGGAATCCAGAAGTGATAGTTCCGGCAGGCCGAACAATGATCGATCATCTAAAGCATATGGCCATCTTCGTCCGGGTGGTGGACGAAGGCTCGTTCCGGGCCGCGGCGAAAGCCCTTGGCGTCGCACCGTCGCGGGTGAGTGAAACCGTCTCCGAACTCGAAGATTTCCTTGGCGTGACACTGCTTTACCGCACAACCCGCAAGATCGCGCTCAGCAACGAAGGGCGGATGTTCTACGCCCGGGTGACCGACATGCTGCGAAGCGCCGAAAGCGGGTTGAATGACCTCAACGCCCTGTCGTTGGAGCCTGTGGGTGCGCTTAGGGTGTCGATCCCTGCCTTTATGTCGTCATCGACCCTGTCGACGGCGATCGCTGAATTTTCCCGTCTTCATCCGCAAGTCGCCCTGTCGCTGGCTTTTTCGGACCAGAGGATGGACCTTATCAACGATGGTTTTGATGTGAATATCCGGGCGGGCTGGCTCGACGACAGTGCGATGATGTCGCGCAAGCTGGGTGAAAGCGCGCGCGCCTTGGTGGTTGGCAGCGACTATGCCGCAACGCGCCCGGCCCCCGAACATCCTTGCGATCTGGAAGACTGGGACTGGGTGCGCTACCGACATCGCTCAGACTATACCCGCCTTAGCGGCCCCGGTGGGGAAGAGGCGAAAGTTCTGGGCCAAGCCCGGCTGGAAGTGGACAGCGTGGATGCCCTCTACCATTTCGCCTGCAAGAACCTTGGCGCCACGGTTCTGCCCGAGCATCTCGCCGCCCGGGGGGAGGCGGAGGGCAAACTGAGCCGCCTGTTCCCCGATTGGCGGCTGAAACCGTTGGGAATTTTTGCCGTCTGGCCAGACACCTCGCGTCGCGAGAACCTCACGCTTCTGTTCGTTCGGTTTTTGGCAAAAGAGCTCCATCAATAGGACGGTGCCTATCGGCCCATTTGGTCCCGCATGAAGGGGGCATCTGCCACGTCGCGATAGATTACCTCATGGTGCGGCCAAGTGAGGCTTTCGCTGAACGAAGCCCCGGTGCAGGTGGCTGAACGCAAGGCCGAGAGATACGATCTTTGCCCAGTCCTCGCTCCTTCATCGCAACCCTTTCGCAAGGTGATCAAGCAGCAGCCGGACCTTTGGCGAAAGATGCCGGTTCTGCGGATAGATCGCCCAGATGCCATCGTCCGGCGCGCGATACGTATCCAAAACAGAAATCAACCGACCGGCCCGCAGTTCCGCCTCGACATAATAATCCGGCAGTTGGATGATCCCGAGGTTCTTCAGCGCCGCATCGACCAGCGATGCGCCGCTGTTGCAGCGGAGATTGCCTTTCACCCGGATGTGGCGGGTGGTTCCTTTTTCCTGAAACCGCCAATAGCCCAAAGTGCCTTGCAAACAGTTGTAGCCGTCAAGTTCGGACAGGGTGTGCGGGGTTCCGTGAGCGGAAAGGTATTCGGGTGCCGCGCAGGTGTAATGCCTGCGAGAGGCCAGTCGCTTTGCCATCATGGAGCTGTCTTCCAACTCTCCCAGCCGGATCGCGAGATCGTAGCTTTCCGCTACAAGATCGAGCAGCTGATTGGTCAGCCTGAGGTTGACCTCAAGATCAGGATAGCGCCGCACGAAGTCGTTGACCAAAGGCGCGATGCGGTTCTCGCCATATGTCACCGGGGCTGTGAGATTGAGCCGTCCCTTGGGGCTTTGATGCAGATCGGTGATCGCGCGCTCGGCTTCGGCCAGCCCATCAAGCACCTGCCGGCAATGGTTGTAATACACCTGACCCGTCTCGGTGATCGTGACCTTGCGCGTGGTGCGGTAGAACAGCTTGGTGTCCAATCGCGCCTCAAGTGCGCCGACTTGGCGGCTGACCTGAGCCGTAGAAATACCCAAGCTGTTGGCAGCAGCTGTAAAGCTTTGGGCTTCAGCGACGGCCACAAATTCTGATACCCCCTCCCAACTCAGCATGATGTTCCTTTCAATCTTAATGGCGGAATAACTATTGCTAATAGGTAACGGTGTTTTGCAGTTATCCGGGATTATCGCCAGTGGGAAACAGTGTAAATGACTGTCCCTACACCGTCACCCGCCAAAATAGTCCTAACCGCGAAGTGAGACCCATGACCGATATCATCAAATGCAAAGCGGCCGTCGCCTGGGCCGTTAACGAACCTCTCTCGATCGAGGAAATCGACGTAATGCCGCCTAAGGCTGGCGAAGTGCGCATCAAAATTATCGCCTCGGGCGTTTGCCATACCGATGCTTTCACTTTGTCGGGCGAAGACCCCGAAGGCCTGTTCCCGGTCATTCTGGGCCATGAAGGGGGCGGGATTGTCGAATCCATCGGCGAGGGCGTCACCAGCGTGGCGGTGGGTGACCATGTCATCCCGCTCTACACGCCAGAATGTGGCGAGTGCAAATTCTGCAAATCCGGCAAGACCAACCTCTGCCAGAAGATCCGGGAAACCCAGGGGCGCGGTCTGATGCCCGACGGCACCAGCCGGTTCTACAAGGATGGTCAGCCCATCCTGCACTACATGGGCTGCTCAACCTTCTCGGAATACACAGTGCTGCCCGAGATATCGCTTGCCAAGGTCAACCCCGACGCGCCGCTGGAGGAGGTCTGCCTGCTGGGCTGCGGCGTCACTACCGGCATGGGCGCGGTCATGAACACCGCCAAGGTCGAGGAAGGCTCATCGGTTGCGATCTTCGGCATGGGCGGCATTGGCCTGTCCGCCGTGATCGGCGCGACCATGGCCAAGGCCAGCCGGATCATCGTGATCGATATCAACGAAAGCAAATTCGATCTTGCCCGCAAGCTGGGCGCCACCGATTTCATCAACCCCAAAGATCACGACAAGCCCATTCAGGACGTGATTGTCGAGATGACCGACGGCGGCGTGGATTATTCGTTCGAGTGTATCGGCAACGTCAATATTATGCGCTCGGCGTTGGAATGCTGCCACAAGGGCTGGGGGGAATCCGTTGTCATCGGTGTCGCAGGGGCAGGGCAAGAAATCTCGACCCGTCCGTTCCAGTTGGTCACGGGCCGCGTCTGGCGGGGGTCGGCCTTTGGCGGGGTCAAGGGACGCTCCGAGCTACCTGACTATGTCGAGCGCTACATGAACGGCGAATTCAAGCTGAATGATTTCATCACTCACACCATGGGGCTGGAAGAGATCAACGAAGCCTTCGACCTGATGCATGAAGGCAAGAGCATCCGTTCAGTCATCCACTTCGGCGAATGATCGTCTCCCGGTCGCGCCGTCTGTAGGCGGGGCCGGGGTGATCTGGAAGCGTTGCTGGAAAGCCTAAAGTCAGACCCTTTCGCGCCGCTGTGCATCCCTGACCAGCGCTGCCATCCGGTAGAACCCATGCGCCATCTTGGTGAAAGGCGTGAGCAGGAAAAACGCCAGCACCGCGCCGAGATGTATGACCAAAAGCCCCGGCATCCAGCCGGTGCCGCCTGCCGCATAAAGCAGCAGCCCTGACAGGCCGACAAACCCCAGCAATCCGGTAAAGGCAATCTCACCGCTAAAAGCGTTGGTCGCACCGAGCGATTTGTCAGACCGCAGCTTAAGCCAGACCATCTTACCACAGCCCAACACCAGCAGAACACCGCCGGAAAGCCCGAGGATCTTCGGGGCGGAAAACAGCCCGTAGGGGGCGGGCATATCGAGCAGGTAATGCATCAGCGTCGCCACGCTGGTCGAGGCAAAGCACAGCAGAAAGCCATACATGATTGCCTGATGCGCATAGCGGCGGGCATGGGTGAAGCGGTCTTCGTCTTCAAAGTTGCAGCCGTCGCCGTGGCCGCCCTTGAGGTTGCGCATGTTCGCGACAGAGGCGATGGCCCCGCGCAGATGCGACAGGCGCACCGGGGTGCCACCCACGGTTTGCCAGTAGCGGCGCAGCCCGATGGCGATACTGAACAGCGGGAATAGAAAAGCGGGCAGGAAGA
Source organism: Sulfitobacter sp. TMED3 (assembly GCF_002167505.1). Taxonomy (NCBI): domain Bacteria; kingdom Pseudomonadati; phylum Pseudomonadota; class Alphaproteobacteria; order Rhodobacterales; family Roseobacteraceae; genus Sulfitobacter; species Sulfitobacter sp. TMED3. The sequence continues at coordinate 39,173 of NZ_NHBI01000069.1, forward strand.
TCGCCACCATCGCATTGTGAGACAGCACCGCATAGAAACCTTCGCCTCCTGCGGCGGCCAGCGCACGGGCAGCCCAGAACAGCAATGCAAAGCCCAAGACAGTGGCGAGCACGATGGCGAGGCCGTTTTTCTGGAAGGCTTTCCCGGCGGCACGGGGAAAGGCGAACTCCTCCCAACTGTCTTGGCGCACCTCGGCCAAGGCTTGGGGCAGGTTCAGTTCAAACTCATGCGGGGCGGTGTATTGGCACGCGTAGTAGCAGCCCCGGCAGTTGTGGCAGAGGTTCGCCAGTTGCGTCAGATCCCCGTCAGAAAAGGCGCGTTCGGCCTGAAGGGCAGGAAAGACCGAACAGTAGCCCTCGCAATAACGGCAGGCGTTGCAGATTTCGGCCTGACGGCGTGCCTCTTGGAGTAGATCAATTTGCATGGGCTGCGGCCTCCTTGCCTGCGATACGTCCGAAAACGGTGCCGATGGTCATGCCGAAACCGGCGAGATACCCTTGGCCCAGGATCGACCCGGCCATGGTTTCGCCCGCCGCCCAAAGGTTGCTGACAAGGCAGTCGTCGATGGAGCATTGCGCGTTTTCATCCACCTTCAGCCCGAGATAGGTAAAAGTGACGCCAGTGCGCAGCGAATAGCCGTAGAACGGCGGCTCGGTGATCGGTCGCGCCCAATTGGTCTTGGGTGGGGTGAGGCCGGATGTCGCCACGCCATCAAGCTCGGTGGGGTGGAAGGCACTTTGATCGCCGCAGGCTCCGTTAAACTCGGCGACTGTCTGCTCCAGCGCATCAGCCGGGAGGCCCATCTTGTCGGCCAGATCCGCCAGCGTGTCTGCCTTGATCGGCGGGAACACCGAGGGCATAAACAGGTTCAGCGACTTGGCGTCGATGATGACATAACCGACCTGATCGGGCTGGGCGGCCACCAGTCGGCCCCAAATGGCGTAGCGTTTCGGCCAAACATCCTCGCCCTCATCATAGAACCGCTGTGCGTCTTTGTTGACGACGATGGAGAAGGGCACGCAATCCAGCCGCGTGACGATCCCGCCATCGAATTTCGGTGCCCGCCCGTCAATGGCGACGGCGTGACATTGGGTCGGATCGCCAACCTGCGCGATGCCTTGGTCCAGCAGGTCCGCCAATACCACGCCGCGATTGTAGGGCGTTCCTCGGATCAGGAAGTTCTTCGCCGCGGGCCCCCATGCGCGCGCGAGCCAGTCGGTGTCGGCCTGAAAGCCGCCAGAGGCCACGACGACGGATTTGGGGGAGAGGCTCTTGGCGGCCCCTTCATGGGTGTAGTCCACCCGCGTCACCCGGTCGCCTTCCAGTTCCAGATGGGTCACGGCAGCTTCATAAAGCACATCCACGCTCAAGCCCTCGGCGGTGCGGTAATAGGCGTTCACGAGGCTCTTGCCGCCGCCACGAAAAAACGCATTGGTGCGGGCCAGTGACAGGGTGCCCGAAAGCGATGGCTGAAACCGCACACCATGTTCTTCCATCCACGGCAGGCATTCCTCGGAAGAGCGGATGGCAAGGCGTGCGAGACGTTCATCGGTCTTGCCACCCGTCACCTTCATCAGATCGGCGAGGTATTCGTCCTCGGTGTAGCTCTCGACCAATGGCCCCAGTGGCCCGTGGTGCATACAGCGGAAGTTGCGGGTATGGCGCGAATTTCCGCCCCGGTAGGGTTTCGGCGCGGTCTCTAAGATCAAGACGCGGGCACCAGCCTCGGCTGCGGTGATCGCGGCACAAAGCGCCGCATTGCCGCCGCCGATCACGACGATATCGTAGGTCTCGGTCACAGCAGGTCTCCGTCATAGGTCTCATCGCGCGTGGGCTGCGCGCGCAGGGCGCGAACCCGGACCCGCTGGGCCGCTTCGATATGCGCACGCATCGCCGCTTCGGCGAGGGCGGCATCACGGGCCTTGATCGCATCCAGAACGCCAAAATGTTCCTCTACCGCTTTTTCGGCGCGGGCAGGGTCGGTTAGCGTCGTTGGGCCGAGGATCATCAGCGTCTTTTGCAGCGTGTGGATCGAGCGGGTCAGAAAACGGTTCTTTGCGGCGTCCAGAAGGGCGGCGTGAAACTGACGGTTAAGGGTGAAGGCTTCGGGCACATTGCCCAGAGTGGCAAGCTGCTGGTTCATGTCCTGAAGCTCTTCGATTTCGATGTCCGAGGCGGCGCGGGCGGCGAGCCGTGCGGCGGTGCCCTCCAGCACGGCGCGCATCTCGTAGAGTTCCATCACCTCGGCGTAGTCCAGCGTGCGGATGCTCGCCCCTTGACGCGGGATATGTGCCACGACGCCGTCTGCCTCTAACTGTCGGATCGCCTCGCGCACGGGGGTGCGGGAGACGCCCAGACGGTCGGCCAGTTCGGTTTCACGCAGGCGGTCGCCGGGGTTCAGCCGACCGGCACGCAGTTCGTCCATCAGTTGCGCATAGGCAGAGTTGCCCTGCGGTGTGCGGTCTTCTTCGCTCATAAAACGCCCCCAAAGGTGGTTATTGCATGCAAGTGGATACAATAGTATGCAATAATGATCAAGTCCGATAAAATACAGGAGTGGACCCCATGCGCATCGCCCAGCCAACCCAAAGCCGAGCGCTTACCCTGATCCTTGCCGGGGGTGGAACTTTGCTCTTCTGGTGGCTTGATCTGCCGCTGCCGTTTCTTTTCGGCCCTATGGCGGCTTGTCTCATCGCGGCATTGTCGAACGTACCGATCAAGGGTTTCGGACAGGTCTCGGTCGCGGCGCGCACGATCCTTGGGGTGGCGGTTGGGGCTTCGATCACGCCTGATCTTTTTCACCAACTGCCACAAATGGCGATGTCGGTGGCGCTGGTCCCGGTCTTTATCGCGTTGATCGGGATTATCGGCGTCCCGTTCTTTCGGCATGTTTGGGGGTTCGACGGGCCGACAGCCTATTACGCCGCGATGCCGGGTGGCCTGCAGGACATGGTGATTTTTGGCACCGAAGCGGGGGGCGATCCGCGGGCGCTGTCGTTGATCCATGCCACGCGGGTGCTGATTATCGTCACCCTCGCGCCTGCCTTCTTGACGCTGGTTTACGGAGCAAGGCTGACCAATCCCATCGGCGCGCCGGTGACGGAACTGCCTGTGGGCGAGATGGCCCTGATGGCCGCCGCCGCCCTGATCGGCTGGAAGGGAGGAGAGCGGATCGGCCTGTTCGGCGCTTCGATCCTTGGCCCCATGATCGTCACCGCCGTTCTGTCACTGGCCGGCCTGATCCACAGCCGCCCGCCAGCCGAGGCCATCCTTGCCGCGCAGTTCTTTATCGGCTGCGGGATCGGCGTGCATTTTCTGGGCGTGACATGGGGCGAGCTGACGCGGGTGGTGCTGGCGGGCATCGCCTATGTACTGGTGCTCGCCGTCTTGGCCGCTGGGTTTACAGGTCTCGTTACCTGGGCTGGCTTGGGCAATCCGGTTGAGGCGTTCCTCGCCTTCGCGCCGGGCGGGCAGGCCGAGATGACTGTGCTGGCGATCGTGACAGGCGCGGACTTGGGCTTTGTCATCACCCACCACCTGACCCGCATCGTGCTGGTGATCGTCGGCGCGCCGCTGGTCGCGGGGCTTATGGCGCGTAGACGGAAGGGTTGATCATATGGATCGGAGCGCCTGCCGCATAGGCGTTCACCTGCGCAAAGATATCCGCGAATTGCTTGTCGAATTCGTCTTCGGTGACAAAGCCGATATGCGGGGTGGCGATCAGCTTGGGGTGCGACAGCAGCGGGTCGTTGGGATCCGTTAACGGCTCAGTATCAAAGACATCTACCGCCGCCGCGCCCAGATCCCCGGCGTTAAGCGCTTGCAGCAGCGCGCCTTCGGCAATCAGCCCGGCGCGGGAGGTGTTCACCAGTACCGAACGCGGCGGCATCGCACCGAGGTCGTCGGCGGTGACACTGCCGCGCGTTTCCGGGGTGAGCCGCAGATGCAGCGAAACCACGTCACATGTGCCGAAAAAGGCCGCGCGGCTCTCGGCGACGGTCTCGCCATCGGCTTTCGCCCGCGCGCACCCGGCCTCGGAACTCCACCAGACAACCTCCATCGCGAAGGCGCGGGCATAGTCCGCCACCACACGTCCGATACGCCCATAGCCATAAAGCCCCAGCCGTCGCCCGCGCAGGCTGCGTCCGACGCCCATCTGCCAGGTGCCTGCCTTCACGCTCGCCATCTGCTGCGGCAACTGCCGCATGGCTGCAAGGATCAGCGCAAAGGTCAGTTCCGCCGCCGCATGGTTGGCCCCATCCGCACCTTTGTTGGAACACAGCAGCACGCCCTGATCGGTGCAGGCCGCGACGTCGACATGCGGATAGGCACCGCGCTGTGAAATCAGGCGCAGGTTTGGCAGGCGCTCAAGCAACCCCCGTGTCACCTTGGTCCGCTCGCGAAAGAGTACGATGCAGTCGGCATCCTGCAAACGGTCGGCCAAGATCGCCTCGTCAGGCTGATGGTCCGTCCAGACGGTGACATCATGCCCCGCCAGCAGGTTAAAGCAGGGCAGCCCGCGGAGGGTGTTGAACCAGTCGTCGAGGATATGAACCTTCATCCCTGCACCCTATGCTGAAAGCGCGTTGATCGCTTTGCTGACCCGTTCGTGCAGGATCAGCAGATCGGGGTCGCGGTCTTTTTGCGTGTTAAGGCTGGCGATCAGCTCGGCACGCAGTTTTTCCAGATCACGGCGGGCGGTTTTGATTTTCTCGTAGTTGGTCATCATTTGTTTCTCAATGGGACAACAAAACGGGGATTTTGATCTTTTCCAGCACCTCGGCGGTCACGCCACCAAGGAAATCTTCGCGAAATTTGGAATGCTCATAGGCACCCAGCACCAGCAGCGAGGGGTCATGGCGCTCGCAATAGGACAGCAGAGTCTGTGACACCGGATGGGTTGTCGGAAAGTCCTCATGCACCGCTTCGACGCCGTGGCGGTCGAGGTGGGTCATCAGATCGGTGATCGGCCAGGATGTGCGTTTGCCCACCGTCAGCACGCTGACCCGGCCATCGGCCTCAAGCAGGCGCAGGCTGTCTGACAGTGCCCGCGCGGCGGCGCGCCCGCCGTCCCATGCCAGCGCCGCGTGGCTGTGCTGCGCGCCTGCGTCATAGCCCGCAGGCACCACGATCACCGGACGCCCGGACTGCAAGGCGATGCGATCAGGATGGTGGGTCACATGGGCGTCGTCACTCTCGGTCCGGGCACCGACGATCAGCATGTCATAGTACCGCGCGCCTTCGGAAAGCAGCATGTCGACGCGGCCGGTCTCCTCGCGGAAATCCAGCGCGTCGCCCAGACCGAGGGCGGGGCGGAGTTCTTCGAACCGGCGGGTGACCTCGGCCAAGATTTCGCTGTTGGCAGCCTCCAACAGGGCGCGGGCCTCTTCAGGGATCCAGCGGGAACGACGGTCGATCACCTCATGCGCGGTATGGGCAAGGATCGCCGTGACATGCGCGCCCCGCCGTTTGGCGAGAGAAGCGGCATAGCGCAATGCGGCGACAGAGGCGTCGGAGCCATTGAAGGCGACAAGCAGGTTCATTACGGGCATATCAGTGACCCTCCCAAATGCGCGAGGGGACAAACACGTTGCCATCCGCCAGTTTACGCGCCGTCCGCAGCAGCCCTGCGGAGTTCAGCGCGAAGCCGTCCGACGTGTCATAATCCACCAGCACGGCAATCGTGCCCGACGCGTGTTCAAGCACCACATCAGCGGGGCTTTGGCCGGGCCGGTCAAGCAGGCCATCTGCCACACTGCCGGGGGTGAGCGCACAGGAGGCAAGGCATTGCGCCCCTGTCACCGCCATGGATGGGTGCGTGTTCCACGGCATGAAATAGCGCGTCGCGATGGTGCCCCCGTCTCGGGCCGGGGCGAGCAGACCGAACTTGGGCGTTACGGATTTTGTCACGTCTCCCATGCCCATGGCGGCCCCGGCCTGAAGGCGGATTGCCTCCATCCGCGCAAAGAAGTCTTTGTTTGCGTCGAGCTCGGCGACGCTTTCATACCCCGTCAGGCCAAAGTCCGCCGCGCGGGCGATGACCATCGGCATGGCAACATCCATGCAGGTGACTTCGATCCCGTCAAAGGTATCGCGGATCTTGCCCGTGGGCAAAAACGCCCCGGTCGAAGAGCCGACAACCCCCATGAAGTTCAGCGCCACGGCGGCACCGGCACCGGGCACGCCCGCGATCTCGGTGTCGCCGTCATAGGTAAGCACGCCGCCGGGGGTCAGCACTTTGGACAGCACCTTGGCCCCGGTGTTGACGGCGTGGATCTTCACATCCGTTACATCGCCGGTGGGCTGGACGAGGCCCAATTCCACCGCCGCAGGGCCAACACCCG